>NZ_JBYISM010000028.1:0-131539 GCF_057708605.1 Nocardia sp. bgisy118
AGAGGGCGACGCCGTCGAGACCGGCGACACCATCGCCACCATCGAGGCCATGAAGATGGAGGCCGCCATCACCGCACCCCGCGCAGGCACCGTCGGTCGAATCGCGATCGGCAAGGTGCAGCAGGTCGAGGGCGGCGACCTACTGGTCGAGATCGGGGCCTGAACGCCGAGAAACCTCTTCGCGCGACAACTCCGACTACAGAGAGGGCTACATCGTGACAATTCAATCAGTCATCGTTTCCGGCGCACGCACCCCGGTGGGCCGCCTGCTTGGATCGCTGAAGGACTTCAGCGGCTCCGATCTCGGCGGCGTCGCCATCAAGGCAGCCATGGAGAAGAGCGGGATCTGGCCCGAGCAGGTCGACTACGTGATCATGGGCCAGGTACTCACCGCAGGCACCGGCCAGATACCGGCCCGCCAGGCGGCAGTCGCCGCCGGCATTCCGATGTCCGTCCCCGCACTCACTCTCAACAAAGTGTGCCTGTCAGGACTCAACGCAATCGCATTGGCAGATCAACTGATTCGCTCCGGCGAATGCGAAATCGTGGTAGCAGGTGGCCAAGAGTCCATGTCGCAGGCACCGCACCTACTGAAGCGTTCCCGCGAGGGCTACAAGTACGGCGACGCCACTCTGCGCGACCACATGGCCTACGACGGCCTCTACGACATCTTCACCGATCAGCCGATGGGCGCCCTCACCGAGCAGCGCAACGAGGCGGACAAGATCAGCCGCGAGGACCAGGATGCCTTCGCCTCCGCCTCGCATCAGAAGGCCGCGGCCGCGTGGAAGAACAGCCTGTTCGAGGACGAGGTCGTGCCGGTGTCGATTCCACAGCGCAACAGCGACCCGCTACTGTTCACTGCTGACGAGGGCATCCGACCGGACACCACCGTCGAGTCCCTGGTCAAACTGCAACCCGCGTTTCGCAAGGACGGCACCATCACCGCGGGTTCCGCCTCACAGATCTCCGACGGCGCCGCAGCGGTAGTAGTGATGAGCAAAACCAAGGCACTAGACCTGGGCCTGACCTGGATTGCCGAGATCGGCGCGACAGGCATGGTCGCCGGTGAAGACTCGACCTTGCAAGACCAGCCCGCCAACGCCATTACGAAAGCTTGTGCCCGCGAGAGTATTTCGCCCACGCAGTTGGATCTGGTCGAGATCAACGAGGCATTCGCTGCAGTCGGCATCGCCTCCACCCGCAAGCTCGGCATCGCTCCGGAGAAAGTGAACGTCAACGGCGGCGCCATCGCCATCGGCCACCCATTGGGCATGTCCGGCGCACGCCTCGTGCTGCACCTCGCACTGGAACTCGGCCGCCGTGGCGGCGGCATCGGCGCGGCCGCGCTCTGCGGTGGCGGCGGCCAAGGTGACGCCCTCATCGTCCGCGCCTGACCGATCAGCACCCTGCGACACCGCCAATGGCGATGCGCCATTACAACCAAGCTGACTCCAAGGAGCCAGCTCCGCCACCCGCCCCGACCGGACGGAGGCCCAAGCATCCCACCAACAGAAGCGATTGGATCGGAACGGTGTTCCTGGATACGAAGCAACAACCGATCGAGCCAGCAACGGCCGATCGCGAACGGGAAGGGCGGCAGAGAGTGACGACCGGTCCCCAACATGCGTCAGCGACAGACTGATTCACATGGGTGGTACAGCAGCGACAAAGCCTCGGCGATTACGTTCCGACGCCGCACTGAACCAACAACGCATCTATGCCGCCGCACATCGCCTACTCGGCGAGAACGGAGTGGACATCACCCTGGACGAGGTCGCCCAACTGGCCGGCGTCGGTATCGGAACCATCTACCGGCGGTACGCAAACAAGCAGGAGCTGATCGCTCAGGTGCAGCGGCAGTATGTCGAGGAATTCGCTGCGGCAATTGAACTCGCTTCAGCGAATCCAGATTCTTGGCAAGGACTTAGGCAACTATTGGAGTACGCCGGTCAGCAAGTCGCGAACAGTCGGGCCTATTGCGAGTTGCTGTCCAGAGTCCGGGAAGGAACGAAACTGTTCGACTTCATCCAGAAGTCGATCGACGAACCCCTGACAATGCTGCTGGGGCGCGCCAAAGAATCTGGCCATCTGAGGCCCGATGTCGAAGCATCCGACATCTACACCATTATCATCATGATAGGCCCCGTGGTCGCCCTCACTCACACAGCGCAGCAGAACAATTGGCGTCGCTACCTGGCCCTGACCCTCGACGGAATCTGTGCCACAACGACACCCAGGCGCCCACTCTCCCCCGCACCCTTGAGCATTACAGACCTCTTCAGACCAGAGACATGAGCCCCCTTTCGTCAGAGACCCTTCCCTGATCAGCGATCCGTGAGATGGATCCGCAGAATCCATTGTGCCTGACCCCCAACCACTCTCCCTCATCCCGCCCGGCACGCCACCGCGCCATACCTAGATCAGTTAGTAGACAATAACTGACATTTCAGATAACCTCGATTAACCGAAATGAGTTGCCAGCGGTCACGTCGAAACTAGTGCCGCAAGCGCAAGTAAGGAAGCCTCACCAATGGATACGAAGCACACCGCGGATGCCGCAGTGTCGCGAAAAGCCCGCGTCGGCGTGGTTCGTGAAACGAACGTGGACGAACGGCGCGTGGCATTGGTACCGAAGGTCATTCCGAGCCTTTTGAAGCAGGGCGTGGAGGTGATCATCGAGCCCGGCGCCGGACTCGGAGCACTGATCTCGGACAACGACTACGTCGATGCCGGCGCGACGATCGGTAATCCGTGGTCAGCGGACGTGGTGGTGAAGGTGGCGCCACCCAACGACGCCGAAGTGCGGAGAATGCCGATCGGGCAGACGTTGATCGGCTTCCTCGCGCCGCGCAGCGCGGACAACAAGATCAAGGCGTTGTACTCGGCGGGCGTGCGAGCGTTTGCGGTGGAGGCGATTCCGCGTATCTCGCGTGCGCAGGTGATGGACGCGTTGTCCTCGCAGGCGAATGTGGCCGGATACAAGGCTGTTCTGTTGGCGGCGTCGGAGTCCACGCGGTTCTTCCCGATGCTGACCACCGCGGCGGGCACGGTGAAACCGGCGACGGTGCTGGTGCTCGGCGTGGGTGTCGCGGGCCTGCAAGCGCTGGCCACCGCCAAGCGTCTCGGTGGACGCACCACCGGCTACGACGTGCGCCCCGAGGTCGCCGATCAGGTGCGGTCGGTGGGTGCGCAGTGGCTGGATCTGGGCATCGACGCCGCCGGTGAGGGCGGTTACGCCCGGGAACTGACCGACGAGGAGAAGTCCGAGCAGCAGCAGGCGTTGGAAGAGGCGATCAAAGGTTTCGATGTGGTGATCACCACCGCGCTCGTGCCGGGTCGCCCGGCCCCGCGGCTGGTCACCGCCGCCGCTGTCGAGGGCATGAAGCCGGGCAGCGTCATCGTCGATCTCGCCGGCGAGACCGGCGGTAACTGCGAACTCACCGAGCCGGGCAAAACCATTGTGCGCCACGATGTCACGATCGCCTCGCCGTTGAATCTGCCCGCCACGATGCCCGAGCACGCCTCGGAGCTGTACTCCAAGAACATCATGGCTCTGCTGGAGCTCATGCTGAAAGACGGCGCGCTGCAACCTGATTTCAGTGATCAGATACTGGCCGACTCCTGCGTGACCCGTAGCCCGATCGATGGCGAGTTGAGTTGATGTATACCGAATTGTTGGCGAACATCGCGATCCTGGTGCTGTCCGGGTTCGTCGGTTTCGCCGTGATCTCCAAGGTCCCCAATACCCTGCACACCCCGCTGATGTCGGGTACCAACGCGATTCACGGCATCGTCGTGCTGGGTGCGTTGGTGACATTGGGTCGGGTGGAGGATCCCTCGATCGGCATCCAGCTCATTCTGTTCGTGGCTGTGGTCTTCGGAACCCTGAACGTGATCGGTGGTTTCGTGGTGACCGACCGGATGCTGGGCATGTTCAAGGGCAAGAAGCCGGTCGCCAGCGAAGCCAAGGGCAGCGATGACACTGTGAAGGCGGGCCGCTGAGTCATGGACAACTTGGTCAACATTCTCTACATCGTCGCGTTCTCGCTGTTCATCTACGGTCTGATGGGCCTGACGGGTCCGAAGACCGCGGTGCGCGGCAACTGGATCGCCGCGGTCGGTATGGGCATCGCGGTCGTCGCGACGTTGATCGCGGTGCGCGACACCAGTAACTGGATCATCATCGTCGCGGGCCTGGTCGTCGGTGTCGGGCTCGGTGTGCCACCGGCCCGGTTCACCAAGATGACCGCGATGCCGCAGCTGGTGGCCGCGTTCAACGGTGTCGGTGGTGGCACGGTCGCGCTGATCGCGTGGGCGGAGTTCCTCGACACCACCGGCTTCTCCCAGTTCCAGCACGGTGAAGAGCCGACCGTGCACATCATCGTCGGCTCGCTGTTCGCCGCGATCATCGGTTCGGTGTCGTTCTGGGGCTCGCTGATCGCGTTCGGCAAGCTGCAGGAGATCCTGCCCGGCAAGCCGATCGGCATCGGCCGCTTGCAGCAGCCGCTGAACCTGCTGCTGCTGGTGGTCGCGATCGCCGCGGCCGTGGTGATCGGCCTGGGCGCCGCCGACGGTGGCGCACCCTGGTGGTGGATGGTGCTGCTGCTCCTGGCCGCCGGTGTGCTCGGCCTGATGGTGGTGCTGCCCATCGGCGGCGCGGACATGCCCGTCGTTATTTCGCTGCTCAACGCGTTGACCGGTCTGTCCGCCGCGGCGGCGGGGTTGGCGCTCAACAACACCGCGATGATCGTGGCGGGCATGATCGTCGGCGCGTCGGGCACCATCCTGACCAACCTGATGGCCAAGGCCATGAACCGCTCCATCCCGGCGATCGTGGCCGGTGGATTCGGTGGCGGCGGCACCGCGCCCGGCGCCGGTGGCGGTGAGCAGAAGCAGGCCAAGGCCACCTCCGCCGCGGACGCCGCGATCCAGATGGCCTACGCCAACCAGGTCATCGTGGTCCCCGGCTACGGCATGGCCGTCGCCCAGGCCCAGCACGCGGTCAAGGAAATGGCCGAACTGCTCGAGAAGAAGGGTGTGGAGGTCAAATACGCCATCCACCCCGTCGCCGGACGCATGCCCGGGCACATGAACGTGCTGCTCGCCGAGGCCGAGGTGTCCTACGACGCGATGAAGGAAATGGACGACATCAACGGCGAGTTCGGCCGCACCGATGTCGCCCTGGTCATCGGCGCCAACGACGTCACCAACCCCGCCGCCCGCGAGGACGCCTCCAGCCCGATCTACGGCATGCCGGTCCTCAACGTCGACCAGGCCAAGAGCGTGATCGTGCTCAAACGCTCCATGAACAGTGGTTTCGCCGGCATCGACAACCCGCTGTTCTACGCCGACACCACCTCCATGCTGTTCGGCGACGCCAAGAAATCCGTCGGCGCCGTCACCGAAGAACTGAAGGCGCTATAGGACCGCCTTTCCAAGCCCGCGCCACAACCGTCAATGGCGCGCCGTGCCGCCACCGCGAAGACCTCCCTGACTCGCGGTGGCGGCACACCCCCCAGAGCCCGCGCCACACTCACCCGCCGTGGCGCGCGTGCCGCCACCGTGACTACCCCCACGGTGGCGGCACACCCCCTGGCCCGCGCCACTGCTGCATGGCGCGGTGTACCGTCACCGCGTAGTTGCCCGGCCGCGCGGTGACGGTACAACCACGCCATGAAGGAAGTCACGAGCGGACTACGCTGTCAAAGGCTCTCGCGCTGTGCCTCCTCCACCACACAAGCCGCGATCTGTGCGCGCGAAGTGAATCCCAGCTTGGTCAGGATGTGTTCGACGTGGCCTTGAGCGGTGCGCTGCGAGATCACCAGTTCGGCCGCGATCTGCTTGTTGCTGAGCCCCCGGGCGACCAGGTCGGCGACTTGCCGCTCACGCTTTGTCAATTTCGCGAACAGGTTTGATGCCGGCGTCATGCCGGTGGGCTCTCCGAGCGCATAGGCGACAGCGGCGTCCATCCCCATCTCATGGCCTCGCCGGAAAGCCGAGTCGAATCCTCGTGCGCCGAGAGCATGACGTGTAGCCCGTTCGCATTCGTCGTGGAAGCGGGCCAAATTCGGAAACACTCTCCTTACATTGCTTCCCGCCGGCCAGAGTCCTTCCGCAGCTCCCAACAGAACAGCCGCGCGCTCGGCGTCGCTGTCATCGGCGACAGTCCAGGCCAGCGCCGCGAGACTGAAGGCAATCACATAGGGACTCTTCAAGCGCCGGTTCACGCGCAGCGCTTCTTCGAGCAGCTTTCGGGCCTGGAATCGCTCGCCTTGCTGCCATGCGGCAACGCCCAAGCCGCGCAACGCACCTGAACGATAGTGCAGTTCACCGAGGACTTCGGTGAGTGAAAGCACTTGACGGTACAGCTCGATCGCGCGAGTTGTCTCACCTCGCAATTCATATGCCCAAGCCAGGAACATCAGCGCACTGATGTAGCGAGTTCCGGCCCTATTTGAGGTTGATGCCTCGACGACACGTTCGAACGCGGCGGTCGCATTGACAGGTTCGCCGCTCGTGAGTGCCAGAATGCCTTCGGCGTAGGCAATTCGCGCCTCCGCGGCTGCAGCGGGCGCTTGTTCGGCGACCGTTCGCCCTTGCGCAAGGAGGGTGCGTGCGGACTCGAAATCACCCTGCAGGGCGGCCATCTGGCTGTCGACACAGAGAGCCCCGACGCGGTGGGGTATCGATTGCGCCCTGGGGTGGGCGAGAATGCGGTCGAGCCAGGATCGGCCTTCACCGTACAGACCGCGGAAACTCCAGAACTCGAACAGGGCGGCGGTAGTGCGCAGTCCTGCTACGGCGGCCTCGTCGCTGTCCTCGGACAGGCACGATTCGAGGGCTTCGCGCAGATTGGGTTGTTCGCGGTCGAGGCGGGCTAACCACTCGGGCTGCCGGTCGCTGACCCATTCGGTTTCGGCGTCGAGTGCCAGCTGTTGGTACCAGTTGCGGTGTCGTCGGCGCAGATCCTCGTATTCGCCGGAGCCGTGCAGCCTCTGCCAACCGTATGCTCGTAGCGTTTCGAGCATACGGAAACGCACGACCGCGCCGGATGCCTCTCGGATAAGGATCGATTTGTCGACCAGGGAGGACAGTGCATCCAGCGCATTCTGCTCGCTGGCGTCGGGTTCCGAATCAGCGGTGCGGGCGATGCCACAGATTTGTTCGATGGCGTCGAGGTCGAAGCTGCCCGCGAATATCGAAAGCCTAGCCCACAGTCGCTGTTCGACCGGGGTGCACAGCTGATAGCTCCAATCAATGCACCACTGCAGGGTTTGTTGCCGTGTCGGTGCAGTGCGGCTGCCGCGGGTCAGTAGTGTGTACCGGTCGACGAGCCGTGCCAGTATTTGTTGAGGCGAGAGTGTACGCATCCGAGCTGCGGCGAGCTCGATCGCCAGCGGCAACCCGTCCAAATGGGCACAGATCTCGGCTACGGCAGCACTGTTGTCTTCATCGAGTTCGAAGCCGGGCACGGCCGCGGCGGCACGTTCGATGAACAGTGTCACGGCGTCGAAGCGCGGCAGCCCCAGGAGCATCGGCTTTCGGTGCGGATCCGGGACGGTCAGTGGCAGCACCCGCAACACCGCCTCCCCTGCGATGTTCAACGGTTCGCGGCTGGTGGCCAGGACCCGCACATCCGGACAGGTCCGCAGCAACGCCTCGACCAACTCCGCGACAGCCTCGACAATTTGCTCGCAGTTGTCCAATACGAGCAAAGCTTCCCGGGAGCTCACGACCTCGATCAAGACTTCGCGCAGCGGTCGAGCGGACTCATCCCGCACCCCAAGGGTCGCCGCCATCACATCTACTAGTAGGGAACCATCGGACACCTCGGCCAGGTCGACCAAACACACCCCGTCGGCAAAATCGCCTCGCGCCCGTGTCGCGGCGCGCAGCGCCAGCCTCGTCTTGCCAACGCCCCCAGTGCCTGTCAACGTCACCAGTCGGGACGTGGCCAGCCTGTTCTTCACCTCCGACATCTCAACGCGCCGGCCGACGAAACTGGTCAACTCGAGCGGTAAACCACCGCTGCCGCCGCCGATCGCCGCAAGCGACGCGGGGCTTCTCCGCTCCGATGACGTGCGGCGCCGGTGTTCGAGAATCGGTTCGCCCTGCACCGCCATCTCACTCACTACTGAACCGTGACGCTGTTGGATCTGCTGGATGGCCTCTCCGAGCTTCGTCGCCGACGGCCGCTCCCGGCGATCCCGGCTCATCGCCGTCGACACCAGCGCCGACACATCATCAGGTATGCCGCTGGCTCGCAGGTCCGGCACTGGCTGGGTGGTGATCCGCAGAAACTGGGTCACCACGTTCTCGCCACTACGACGCTCGAACGCGGCATGCCCGGTCAGTGCACAAAACAGAGTGGCTCCCAGCCCGTAGACATCCGCGGCCGAGGTCGGGGTCTCGCCCTCGAGAACCTCCGGAGCGGTGAACGCCGGCGATCCAGTCAGCGTGCCTGCCGACGTCTGAAATCCACCGACGATGTGCGCTATACCAAAATCGGTCAACGCCGGTTCTCCATACTCGGTGAGCAGAATATTTCCCGGCTTCACATCCCGATGCACAATGTTCAGCCGATGCGCACTGGCCAGCGCTCCAGCGACTTTCACCCCGATTCTCAACACGTCCTGCACCGCAAGCGGACCGTTCTTGCGGATCCATGCACCCAGCGAATCCCGCGGGTGATACGGCATCACCAAGAAGGGGCTTCCGCTTTCGGTGACTCCCGCCTCCAGCACCGTGACGATGTTCGGGTGCCCGGTCAATCGGCCCATTGCCCGCTGCTCCCGAACAAACCGGGCCTGGTTGTCAGCATCCAACTCCGCGGTCAACACCTTCACCGCCACCATCCGATCGAACCCCGGCTGCCAGCACCGATACACCACTCCGAAACCACCCCGACCAATCTCCACAGCATCTTCGAACCCGGCCACCGCCAATTCCGCCGCGAGAGGCGTTACGACCTCACGACGAGTACGCAAAGGATCATCATCAGTCATCGGCTAGGAGTGATCAGACCAGCCGGTCTCCGGACAGCAGGCAACATGTGCTCACCTTTCGCTACTGCTCAGCGTATCGCCGAAGACGTCGACGGAGGCATGCCGAACTGGAACGTATGAAGCGCCACCGACCATCGGCGCCGTCATAAGAAGGTGGTGAGCAGCAGCGGGGCGGAGCTGACCCCCTTTGCTCGCTCGGGCCGGCTCGAAACTGGCGCCGCCGTTGTTGGTATGGCAGGTCCCCCGTCCTGTCAGTCGGCGTTGACCGCGCTGGCGGCACAGACGATGGCCCATCACAGGGCGCCGCCGATGTGTTGACCGTCGAACAAGCTGTCGCTATCGTTCCACTATCCGATCCGACCGGATCGCATAGTGGACCACTCCTGGAAGGGTTGGCATGCGGCCGATGCCCTCGACGCCCTCTTGGTATCCCGCTCCGGCCCGCATCGCAATTCCCGGTCGAGGCCAACAGACGAGCGGCGTGACGGTGCCTTATCCAGGACGAGCACTCGATGTCGTGTGGTCCACCGAGACACCAGGGGTCGGTGACGCGTCACCAGCACAGGCCGGGAGCGCTCCTCGGCTTGTCGGCCACGTGCAGACGATGGGCGCTCGGATGTCGATCAGCAAGCAATGAGCGAGGAGCACAGGAATGAACATTGCCGAGATCTACGCTGCGGATCTGCGGCGACGAGAAGCGCAGATCCGCAGTGATATCGAGGAGCTTTCACGACTCTTCGACGACGACATGTTGTGGATTCACGCTAGCGGCCAGATCGACACCAAGGACACGCTCCTCGAGACGCTTCGATCGGGCAAGGCGAAGTATCTGACGATCGACACGCGGGACGACAGCTTGCGGATCAAGGGCGGGGTCGCCTTCTTAAGTGGGATCGTGACGATCAAGGCCGAGATGAAGGGACTTGAACGCGAACTCGAGCATCGATACACGATCGCGTGGCATCAGCACGACGGTGACCTGAAGGTTGTGAATTGGCAGGCGACACGACTGGATCTCTAGAGCTGCAGCGACCATCCGAGCACCGGAAGCCCGGTGGCCGGCGCCATTCAGAACTGAGGGCTTTTGCATTGTGGGCCGTGGCAGATAGATCGTTTGCCCCGACATGGTCGCCGAAAGATTGGCATGCTGCCTTTTCGATCGCGATCGGGTCACTCGGCGCATATCGATGCGGCAGTCCGTTTGGTGGGGCGCACTTCGTTCGCGAGACATGTCGGACCACACGGTCCAGTACCTGGCCCGTCGAGCGCCGTCCCTCTACAACGGCGGCGCTCGCATGCAGTATGACCACGCCGACAACAAATTTTTCGGGCGCGTCCACGATGCAACCGATACCACGGTCAAACCTTACGGCTGAATCGAGACCCGCTTCTACACCGCACAGTGCCACCACCACCTATTGCCACCCGAGATCGTCACTGCGATTTCACCAATTCCGCCCTTGCACGCCGCAGTTCTATCCGGGCCTTGGTCACCGAGATCCCGCACGCGTTCACCCGTCCGAGCTGGCCCGACACCGCCCGTTAACCGAGCACCCCCTTCCTTGGAGAGACAACTGGATCTGTCATGCCCATAGCAACATTCACTCTCAGCACCCACACCAACTGCACCGAGCACGGTGCCGCCTATACCCTTTCGGCCACCGACGCCGCCCCCGTGCACGGGCTGGTATTCACCGACATGGCCGAACATCAGGTGTTTGGGGACGGGTTCGCCCAACGCCGACCCATGGTGGTGTTCCGATTCTTCGGCCTAACCATCGATGACCAGCTGATGGGCAACCCGCGCGCCACGGTGCAGTTCAATCCCGAGTGGACCGGGCGCACGAGCCCCACGCGCGCGATCAGCCTCGGCGAACCCGGTTACCTGACAGTGCATCTGGGCCACCCGATCACCACGACTACGGGCACGGAGCGAGAGCTCATGGTCGACCTGCTCGCTGCTATCACCGCCGAGTATCTCACTGACGAACGCGTCGCGCGTCATCGTCACTGGCTGGCCGAACTGCGCCGACAAGACACCGCTCGCGAGCTCGGCCGTATACAAGCGCTAGAGCAGCAGGCTCACCGCCGCAACCGCGACGCCCGCGCCGCCGTCGACGCCGCGTGGTCGCTGCTGCAGTCCGTACGTAAGCAGTACTGACTCTGCACGATTCCGGTTCAACCGCCCGACGGCACCTCGTTGGAACTGGAACTGTTGCGGGTCGACGCCCGCACGTGCGACGGGCGCTCACGATCATCGTGCTCGCCGCAGCCCCCTCGACGCACTCGATCTTGTCGGCAGGCTCACGATCACCCACACGATGACATTGTCAGATGCGCACAGCGACATAGACCCATGCCAAACTCTTTGGGAGCACCTCTATTTGGCTACCGTTAACGATTTCACAGCCCTTAGCCCCGGCCGCCCTGGCCAGCAGGGTGCGCTACATACGACAACAGAACGGCTGCTGTCCGTCGAGCCGCAGAAACTTCCCACCCCGCCGCCACAGCCAACTTCCGCGAACCGTGCGCGCTACATAGCGACCCCTTATGCCTGGTTCAACCAGGTGTACCAGGTGACGCCGACACCGGACAGTTGCGCCACCTCCTCGCGGCGCAGTCCTGGAGTGCGACGACGCGGGCCGGGCGGCAGGCCGACATCCCCGGGCGAGATGCGGGCCCGCCGCGATTTGAGGAAGGCTCCCAGTTCGTTTCGCCGTGCCTTGCGCAGGGCGCGAGCATCCACCGCATCGGTCATACAGTGATCGTCGCCGATCGCGCCCGGCTTATCCAGGTGGTGCCAGTACTAGTTTTATCGGGCTCCTGTTACCGGTGTCGGCGAGCGCGCAAGCTCGATCGCATGACCCAGACCTTGCCGACACGGCCTGCCGACACGGCCGCCGCGGCGCGCGGTGCGTGGCGCGCCGCGGCCATCCTCGCCATCATCCTCACCGGTCAGTTCATGGCCGTGCTCGACGCTTCCATCGTCAATGTCGCCATCCCGTCGATCCGTTCGGGGCTGGGCACCAGCGGATCCGCGCTCCAGCTGATCGTCGCCGGCTACGTGATCGCCTACGCGGTGCTGCTGGTCACCGGAGCCCGCTTGGGCGACCGCTTCACCCAGCGGCGCGCCTTCATCGCGGGTCTCGCGCTGTTCACTGTCGCCTCGCTGGCCTGCGGGCTAGCCTGGAACGCGGTGTCGCTCATCGTGTTCCGCTTCATCCAGGGTGCGGGGGCTGCGGCGATGATTCCGCAGGTGATGACCCTCATCCAGCGGGACTTCAGCGGGCAGGCCAGAGCCAAGGCGCTGAGCGTGTACTCCGCCATCATCTCGGGCGGCGTGGTCGTCGGCCAGGTGCTGGGCGGACTGATCGTGGACGCCGATCTCTTCGGCAGCGGCTGGCGGGGTGTCTTCCTCGTGAACGTGCCCGTCGGCGCCGTGCTGCTGGTACTCGCGCCGCACGTACTGCCGTCCGACGGACCGCGTTTCGACCGGAAGCTCGATCTGGCCGGGCTCACCGTGCTCACCGTGTCGGTCCTGCTGCTCGTGGTGCCGCTGGTGCTCGGCGGCGAACAAGACTGGCCGAGGTGGACATGGATCGCCTTGGGCGCCAGCGTGTTCGGCGCCGTCGCGTTCGTGTTGGTCGAACGCCACGTGGCCCGTCGAGGCGGTGCGCCGCTGTTCGCGCGGGAGGCGCTGCGCGCACCGGGCCTGCTGCTCACCGCGGCGACACTGTTGGTGGTGATGGCGACCTTTGGCGGCTGGATGTTCGTCATGGCCATCCACCTGCAGAACACGCTCGGCTACACCGCGCTGCACGCGGGACTGGTGTTCGTGCCGATGGGGCCGCCTTCGCCGTCGCGAGCCTGAACTGGCAGCGCGTCCCGGGGCGCTTCCACCGCGCGATGGTTCCGCTCGCACTGGTCCTCGGCGCCGCGACCATGACGGCGCTCGCGGCGATGCTGCGCGACGGCGCCGAGCCGGGACCGGTCGCCCTGGTCGTCTTCGGACTGATGGGAATGGGTTTCGGCCTCGCCTTCACACCGCTGATGACCCGCACGCTGGCGAGCGTTCCCCGCGCGGTGGCCGCCGACGCCAGCGGAATTCTCGTCACGCACGTCCAACTGGGTATCGTCGTTGGCATCGCCTCCTTCGGAACCGTGTTCCTGAGCCTCGCGGGCGCGTCCACGCTGTCCGCGGCGCGGGCGCTCGGCGTGACCGGCACGGCGGAGGGGGTGACGGTGCTGCTCGCGGCCGCGTTCTCGGCCCGCGCGGCACGGTGAGGCCGAGAGTCCGTCCGGCCCGGTCGGCGACTGCGCGAAACCGGGCCGGGGCGGGCTCGTTGGCCGTATCTTTGCCGTAAGGGTGCAGATCGGAGTGGACAGTGGCAGCAGGGCAGCTCTCGGCCGACTACGTGATCGTCGGATCGGGTTCGGCGGGTGCGGTGATCGCCAACCGGCTCAGCGAGGATTCCGGAACCCAGGTGGTGGTGCTGGAGGCGGGCCCGCCGGACAAGGACAAGTTCGCCCATATTCCGGCGGCCTTCGCGAAACTGTTTCGCTCCGAACTGGATTGGGACTATCTGACCGAGCCGCAGCCGGAGCTCGACAACCGGCAGGTGTACTGGCCGCGCGGGCGCACGTACGGCGGGTCGTCCTCGATGAACGCCATGATGTGGGTGCGCGGCTTCCGCGCCGACTACGACGAGTGGGCGCTGCTTGCCGGTGCGGAGTGGGGATTCGCCGCCGCGGTCGAACAGTTCCGCCGGATCGAGAACGTCGAGGACGCGCAGTACCCCGACGAGGGCACCGCCGGACCGTTGTACGTCTCGCACCAGCGCAGCCCGCGCCCCTCCACGGCGGCGTTCCTGACGGCGGCGCAGGAGTCGGGATTCACCGTCGAGGCGCCGAATCGGCCGCAGCCCGACGGTTTCACTCAGACCATGGTGACCCAGCACAACGGTAGGCGGTGGAGCACCGCCGACGCGTACCTGCGTCCGGCACTGCGGCGCGCCAACCTCACCGTGCACAGCGAGGCCCTCGCCACCCGGGTGATTTTCGAGGGCAAACGGGCCGTCGGCGTCGAGTACCGGCAGAACGGTGAGACCCACACCGTCACCGCCCGCCGCGAAGTGGTGCTGTGCGGCGGCGCGATCAACAGCCCGCAGCTGCTCATGCTCTCCGGCATCGGCGATGGCGACGAACTGGGTCGCCACGGCATCGCGGTGGTGGCGCACGCGCCGGATGTCGGGGCGAACCTGCAGGATCACCTGGTCGCGGGCATCGGCTACGGGGTGGAAGACTCGCTGTTCAACGCCGACAAGAAGCCGCGGCAGCTGCTCGACTACCTGCTGCGCCACCGCGGCATGCTCACCTCCAATATCGGCGAGGCCTACGGCTTCGTCCGGTCCAAGCCCGAGCTGGAACTGCCCGACTTGGAGCTGGTCTACGCACCCGCCCCGTTCTACTACGAGGGCCTCATCGATCCGACCGAGCACGGCATGATCCTGGCGACGGTGCTGCTGCGCCCGCACAGCCGAGGGCGGATCGCGCTCGGGTCGGCCGATCCCACGGCCAAGCCGGTCATCGATCCTCGCTACCTCTCCGACTCCGCGGGCGCCGACCGCGCCGCCCTGATGGCAGGCCTGCGCACTTGCGCGAGGATCGCCGACGCGCCCGCGCTGAAGGCGTTGCTCGGCAGCCTCATCTACCCGCCGAACGCGCCCGACGAGCTCGAGGCCACCCTCGAACTGGCGATCAAAGGCTACTCGCACACCCTGTATCACCCGATCGGCACCTGCCGGATGGGCACCGACCCGGCCAGCGTGGTGACGCCGCGACTCGAGGTCCGTGGCGTGCAAGGACTTCGGGTGGCCGACGCCTCGGTGATGCCGCTGCTGATTCGTGGACACACGCACGCGCCGAGCGTGTTCGTCGGCGAGCAGGCCGCCAAGTTCCTGCGGGAGTCCTGACCTCACATCGCTCGGCCGCCGCGTCCGGGTTCCGCGAAACCGGACGCGGGCGGCGGCGCTAGAAGACGGGCACGCGGTCGAAGCCGAGCGGCGGCGTGGGGGTCGGGCCGGTGCCGAGCACCGGCTTGAAGTCGGGCAGCGCGGTCAGCACATCGATGTTGCGGGCCGCGTAGCAACGCACCTGCGGCAGCGCGCGGGACACCTCGGCCCGCTCCACCGGCTCGTCGTCGACGAACGCGATGGTGTCCAGGCTCAGGCCCAGGGTTCGGGCGATCCGCACGATGCTGGCCGACTTGCGGCCCCACCCGATCTCGAGCGCGGAGAACATCTCGTAGACGCCGTGCCGGTACAACAGCTCCAGCGTGAGGTTGCGGTCGCTTCGGCTCGCCACGGCGTGCCAGATGCCGCGGTCGGTCAGCGCCCGCAACGTGCGCAGGGACGCGGGCCGCGGTGCGCCGCTCGTCGCGTCGCACACGACACCGTCCCACAACGTGTTGTCCAGTTCCCAGACAAGACATCTCAGAGCCGGTCTCATCGCCTGCCCCTATCGGTTCGTCATCGCTGCCTTCCCTGCCGTGGCGCGCCCGGCAGACGGGAGTACTGCAACCATCCGGGGCACGGCACGTGCCGGGCAAGCCCCAGGTTCCTGGGTGGCCGGTCCGGCCCGGGTGATACTACCGCCAGGCCGCCGAAGCGCCACTCGATCCGATCTGGCAAACCGTCAGCGCTCCCAGCCCGCGAACAACTCCGTCGCCCTGGGTCCGTCGGCTCGATGGTTCCCTCCGATGCCCGGCCAAGCGCTCGTTTGGCATGCCGTGCAGTTGTGCGGGTCGCGCCGGAATTCCGCCTGCCGCAAGGCCCTCGCAGACGCTCGCTTGCGGCGGCGGCGCGAGAGTGCGTGCGGGCCCGCGCTTCGTGCCACCCGCCGCGGGCGAGCGACCGGCGAGTAACTCCGTCGGCGCAGGCAACGCGCGCCCCGGATCCTCGCCCGGCATGGATCATTCGGCACGCTCGCGACACGCCTGCACACCACGCTCCCTGGCGGGGTGTAACCACCTGTCGGTCAGCCTGACTCGGGCTCGCCCTCGAGGTCACTCGGAGGAGGTCGATCGCACCGCGCAACGCCTCGCCGAAGGGGAGTTGACACTCATAGCGTCCCAGACGATTTCAGCGCAACTTTGACTCGTCGATACTCCACTAATTGCGCGAAAGATGGGTCTCCGGGCCGGTTTCCGAACGAAAAGTAAACTGAACAAATGACCAGCAAAAGCCTCGGTCCGCATTCCCCCCGGACCCCAACGCCCCATGACCTGTGAGCGCTCACAAGGGTCCGATTTCGGCGCCGTCGTGATCTCACAGAACCCGACGAATCGTTCCGCGCCATTGATCATGCGGTTAATGTGAATGCGCCGCACAGCAATTTCCCCCCGGGGGCGGAAGGAGTCGCCAATGACCGTCGACAGTGGGGCCAGACCGAGTTTGACTCTGTCCGGCCGACCGATGTCTTCGCCGTTGCAGGATGTCCGGAGCCTATCGCGCCAGATGGTCGGACACTTCGTCGAGAACGTGGTCCCCTGCGGCACGCTACCGGGCGATGCCATCAGCGGCGACGTCACCACCATCACCCGGGTCTGCCTCGAGTTCGCGGTCAGCATGCTCGACGGACGGGACATTCCCGCCAAATTGCAGCGGTTGCAGGACGCCGCGGCGGGCTGGGCGCGCGAGGGCGTGCCGATCGACACCATCCATCACTCGATTCACGAGGGCTTCAAGATCGGCCTGGATCTGGTGGTCTCCAACGCCTCGACCAAGGACTACGGCAACCTCGTCGACGGCGCGAAGATGGTCGTGGAAATGCTCGACCAGATCACCTCGGCGATCTCGGTCGCCTACGTCCGCGAACTGCGCGCCGTGGTCAGCGAGCACCACACCGCCGTGCACACCCTCACCTCCGCGCTGCTCGGCGGACACAGCACCTCCACCATGGCGCGCGAGTGCGGCATCGCCATCGCTGCCTTGTACGCGGTCGTCGCGGTCGCGATCCCGCAGCACCGCGACGAACGCAACCCGGCCGTGGACGGGCAGGTGGTGGCCAGGCGCAAACTGCGCCGCGTCCAGGCCGAACTGGCCACCCGGTGCGGCAGCAGCGCGCTGTCGTTGCTCAGCGTGGACGGCGGCACCATCCTCATACCGTCCGTCGCGTTCGACAAAGGGCAGTTGGACGCGCTGATCACCGAGCTGTCCCGGGCCGCCCAGGTCGGCATCACCGCCACCCTGGTCGAGGCAACGCCGGAACAGATACCCAACGCCGCCGACCAGGCGCACGAACTGCTCGACATGGTGCAGCGCCTGCAAGCGGTGGCCGGTCTCTACCGCTTCGACGAGCTGGCGCTGGAATACCAGCTGACCCGCCCTGGCCCGGGCCGGGAATACCTCGGTTCGCTGCTCGACCCGCTCGACGAACACCCGGAGCTGCTGGAGACATTGCAGCGGCACATCGCCAACAACCTCAACCGCCAGCGCACCGCCCGCGTGCTGCACGTGCACACGAACACCGTCGACTACCGGCTCAAACGAATCGGGCAGCTCACCGGTTTCGATCCATCCCAGCCCTCCGGGCTCTGGTATCTGCGTTCGGCGCTGGTGGCGCGCACCTACCGCACTCCCTGAGCCAGGGGTTCACGACCCGGCGCGGCTGGGAATGTCCGGTTGCGATTCCGCAACGGTTCCCGGTCGCGCCGCAAGCGGAGCAAAGGACGATTTCGGGTAGCCCGCTACTCATGAGAAAACCCGGGCGGGGCGTGCACACTATCTCCATGCCGGATGTGCGCGAACTCGTCGCGGGCGGCGACGACAAGCAGGGTGTGCTGGATCGGGCGTTCGCTGTGCTCGATGTCTTGAGCCGGGCCGACGACGGACTCGGGCTGAGCGAGCTGGCCCGGAACGCCGGACTCGCCAAGACCACCACCCACCGCATCGCCGAGCAGCTCGTCTCGGTCGGGGCCATTCAGCAGATCGATCAGCGCTACTTCATCGGCCCTCTCGCCGCCCAGCTCGGACGCTGCTGGCAGCCGGATCCGCTGCTGAGCCAGGCCGCCGCCGATCCCGTGCGCGCGCTGGTCGGTCCGGCGGACGCGGCCGCCGTCTACGCGCTGTACGGGGGCAAAGGTCGATTGGTGACCGCCGCCGCCCGCGGCGCCCACTGCTGGATACTGCCGCCGGACCTGACGGAGACCTTCGCGCCGCTCGCCGCGGCCTGGCACGTCCTGCTCGTCGCCGACCACAAGCCCGTCACCCCGGCGACGCTCACGGCGAGGCGGTCGCATCGGCTGCCGATCTCCCTGCGCGACCGCGGATTCGCCATCTCGGTCCACCACGAGGGCGTTCCCGAAATGAGTTGCGTGGCGGCGCCGCTGCTGAGCGACGGCATGCATCGACCGGCGGTCGTCGCCGTCCTGACCCTGACGCCCTGCCCGCCGCCGGGGCTCTCGGATCTCGTCTTGCACACGGCCGATCGGATCGCGCAGCGCCTGCGGTGAGATTGCGGCGAGCGCGCGGCGCGACTTGGACGCGGGCCGGCACGCTCCCGGCATTACGCCAGACAGATCAAGAATCCCGTGACGTTGATGCTGGGCAATAGCGTCGGCAGGCACACCGGCGCGAAGAAGTTGTTCATGACTTCGTGCCGCTGCTCCGCCGTGGGAACGGTGGGCGACTCGGCGGTGGCGATGCCCGCGCCGAGGGCGATGGCGGGTGCGACAGCGAAGGCGGCCGCTATCCCGCACAACTTCATGCTCATTGTGGACCTCGCTCTCATGCTGCCTGCACGACCCGGACAGATCATCAGCCGCTTTCGGAGGGGCTTTCACAAGGGATTGGTCCGATTGACGGAACGGGTGGTGGGAAGAGCAAGAACTGCGGTGCGTGCGATTCACGTAGCCAGGCGACTCGCCGGGGTCATCTTCAGATCGCGCCGACAGTTGTTTTCGAATCGTTCGGTCGGGCGTTTCCGACGCGGTCCACCTACACGCATCCAGGCTCTGATGCTGCGCGCAGAAATGGATGTGCCGGAAGCAGCGAACGACCTCCAAGCTCTGCGTCGGATACGAGACCAGAACGAAGGACAGACATCGGGAAACCACACTGTGGCTGTCAATTCGCGCAGGTGCTAGGCACGCTCGTCGTGGAATGCCGATCAAGCCGATAGGAAGCGACGCGAAAGCCCTGAGCCAGACAGGGTTTGCGACCCCAAGCCAGCACGCGGCCACTCAGCGCAGGCCGGACTTGGCCGATCCGTCCGTAGTTCAACAGCAGCGCGGTAACCGGTTCGATGCTCAGGTAGACATCGATCGGGCCGGGTTCGGCCGGGTCCACTGTCAGCGCGCCGCTATCGAACCGGAAGACATAGCTTTCGAACCCGCGCAGCCGGTATTCGTAAGTGGCCGTGTGCCCGCCGGTCCACGTCGCATTCACCCAGCGCTTCGGAAATCCGGTCCACCGCGCCCCTCCCCACAGTCGCGTTCGAATCCAGTACGTCGCCAACGTAATCGAGGCTGGGTACAACGTCGAGGTCGCCGGATCGCGCCGGATTGTGATGTGCCCCGGCACGTCACTCGTCGGCGCATCACCGACAAGCCGTACCACGTCGGCGTAGCGTTCGACGACTTCGACGACCACCGTCCCACTGAGCGGGATATTCCACGCCGCACGATGTGAAACACATGCGCGTCTGTTTCGTGCGCGATAACGTCCCCTGGTCATGAGACGCTCTGTTGCAGGTATCGCTCTCGGCATCACCATCACGGTCGCCGCACCGCTGTCCGTCGCCCAAGCCGACACCGGCTCGTCGTCGCTCTCCGGCGGCACCGGCTCGTCGTCGCTCTCCGGTGGTGGCCTTCCCCCGTATTCGCAGTGGATCACCGAGGTGCAGACGGTCGCCGCGCAGGCCAAGGACTATCTGGCCGGACGGCTGCCCGGGGCGACCCGCCCGGCCATCGTCCTCGACATCGACAACACCTCGCTGGAAACCCAGTACAACCCGGGCCCCATCACTCCGGCCATCGCGCCCATTCTGCAGCTGGTCCGATGGGCCAAATCGCAAGGTGCGGCAATCATTTTCGTCACCGGTCGTCCCGCGCTGATGAACCTGTACACCCAAACCAACCTGACCGCCGTCGATTACCCGGTGGATGGGCTCTACGGCAGCCCGCTCACCACGCTGTCCGCGGGCTCGGTGGGGCTCGAGGAATACAAGACCAACGCCCGCATAGACATCGAGGGCGACGGGTACACGATCGTCGCGAACATCGGAAACAGCCCTTCGGATCTCGCGGGCGGACATGCCGAGAAGACCTTCAAACTGCCCGACTACAACGGCAAGCTCTCCTGACGGACAGGAGAGACCGCAAAGGTGGTGGCCGCGAACAAGATCGGTGAGGCGGGAGCCCTACGGTCCGCGTGCGTGCCCATCGCCGAGCCCGCGCGCTGTGCGAGATCGTACAGTCCGCGCCGCACAGTCCGCGCCGCACAGTCCGCGCCGCACAGTCCGCGCCGCACAGTCCGCGCCGCACAGTCCGCGCCGCACAGTCCGCGCCCGCGGCCCCCTCGGGCCGCGGGCGCTGTGGCGCGGTCAGTTGTAGGCGACGCTCTCGAACCAGACGACGGTCCGGCCAGGGCGGTCGAACACGCTCACGCACACGTTGTTTCGATCGAAGACCCAGCCCTCGTCGCGGCAACCGGACCAGCCGCCGTCGCGCCCGTGGTACAGCGACCACCCGTGCCGCCACCCGAGGTGACTACGCACGCGGTCGCTGACGTCCTCGGCGGGCACCGTGCCCGCGGTCCCGATCTCGAAGGCGCGCATACAGATTGTCGAGGAGTTCCCGCCGCAACCCCGGTCCGTGTTCGCCAACACGGTCAACCCCTCGGGCAGCGGCAGCAGCGCGTCGTTGGACGGCACCGATGCCCGCTGTCCCTTCATGACGCCGACCGTGAGGGCCGTGCAGAGCACGCTCAGAACGCAGTACCCGATCACCAGCGTTCGCCCGATACGGTTCAGCACCGACAATTCGGCGGTCTCCGCACGGTCGGATACGAATCCCCATACCGCGACAGCCACATTCAGCGTCACCAACAGCACCATCACCGTGATCGTCCCAGCAGGCAGCACCCATCCGAGACTGACCGCGAACTCCGCCGCGGCGATCACCGCCAGGATCACGCCCACCCTCTTCCGGCTGCGCGGCGTGCGCGCCGCGAGCAACCAGCACAGCAACGGGATGACAAAGACCGCCCGAATCACGATCGTCAGCCTAGGCCCCCGCCACCCACCGCCGGGACCTCATCACTGGCGTCGGCCGATATCAGAACTTCGATCAATGCAAACACTTCGATCAACCATGAAACGGACCGCACCGATTTACTTACTATATGTCAATGACAAAAAGTAACTTTTCGGTTTGTCGCGTACGATGTAGCAATGGCCCGACGTCCGAAGCATGATCCGCGAGAGTCCGAGCAGGAGATCTTGCACGCCGCAGAACAGCTTCTGCGCGAACGGCCGTTCCGCGAGATGAACGTCGAGACGGTCATGAGCCGCACCGGCCTCAAACGGCCGGCGTTCTACGTGCACTTCCGGGACCGGCACGACCTCGCCCTGCGCGTCGTGCAGGACGTCGGCCGCGAGATCTTCGAGATGACCAACCGGTGGATGCAAGGCAACGACCTGCGCAACGATGCGCGAGCCGCCTTCGAGGGATTGGCCGACGTCTATGTCCGCCACGGCCCGGTGCTACGCGCGCTGTCCGACGCCTCCGGAAGCGACGAAAAGGTCGAAATCGCCTACCGCGCACTCGTTCAGCGACTCATCGACGCCATCGCGCGCCACATCCGAGAAGAACAGGCTCGAGGACGGACCGCGGAAGCGCTCGACGCGGACGAGACCGCCCGCGCTCTGGTGTGGATGGACGAGCGCTACCTGTCGGAAGCCCTCGGACGCGAACCCCGCACCGACCCGCGAATAGTTGTGGACGTTCTCTACAACATCTGGATGTCCGCGCTCTACGGCTCCGACTCGAGCGACTGATCTCGTCTCCTGATCTCTCGACCGAGGGCTTATCAAGGCCTTGGCACCGCCGCCGCGCGGCTCGGCGCCGGCACTCGCACCGCTTGCCGCTACGACACAGCATCCTCGGCAGGCGAATCGACCGCCTGGTGGGGCATCCGCACGGCGGCCGGATGCGACCGCAAACCCCGGTTCGTCAGCGAACGCGTGGCAACCGGGAGCACAATGAGCGCATGCGAACCGTGCTCATTCTCGGTGCCGGATTCGGCGGGCTGGAGTTGGCCAGCCGCCTGTCGCATGCACTGGCCGACGACCAGGTCCGGATCGTGCTGATCGACCGGAACGACTCCTTCACCTTCGGCTTCGCCAAACTCGAGATCCTCTTCCGGGATGTTCCGCCGGAGCGCGTCCGTGTTCCGTACGCGGACCTCGCCCATCCGGGGGTCGAGTTCCGCCGCGAGGAGGTGACCTCGATCGATCCGCGGACCCGCCGCGTCGTCACCGATCGGTCCGAGTACGAACCCGACATTCTCGTCGTGGCGCTCGGGGCCGAATACGACCTCACCGCGACCCCCGGATTCGTCGAAGACGGATACGAGTACTACTCGATCGAGGGCGCGTGCCGATTGCGCGACCGGCTGGCGAACTTCGAGGGCGGCGACGTGCTCCTCGCCATTCTCAGCGTCCCGTTCAAGTGCCCGCCCGCGCCCTACGAGGGTGCGATGCTCCTGCACGAGAAGCTTGCCGGGCGCGGTGTCGACGCGCGCATTCACATGATCAGCCCGATGGACTCACCGATCCCGGTCTCGGCCGACACCTCCGCCGCGCTCGTCGAGGCACTGAACAACCGCGGCATCCAGTACTCGCCGGGCCGACTGGTCCACGCTCTCGATCCGAGCCGCCACGTGGCGGTGACCCGCATTGGCGATCTCCCCTACGACCTGTTCATCGGAATCCCGAAGCACCGGGTGCCCGCCGTCGTGGCGGCGTCCGGGCTGACCGAAGGCGGCACGGACGGCTGGATCGCCGTCGACCCGCACACCCTCGAGACGCCGTACCCGGGCGTCTACGCGCTCGGCGACTGCGCCGATGCCCCGGTCCCGCGAGCGGGAGTGTTCGCCGAGGACGCCGCCCATACCGTCGCCGCTGCGATCGCGGCGACGGTGCACGGGTCCGACTGGTCCGAACGGTACCGAGGTCGCGGCGTGTGTCATATCGAGTTCGGGGGCGGCCTGGTCGGCAAGGTCGACGCGGATTTTCTGTCGGGCCCCGCGCCGGTCGCGCCGTTCTCCGCGCCCTCCGAGGAACTCGCGCGCGAGAAGGCCGCCTCGGCCGCCGCTCGGCTGGACCGCTGGTTCCCGGGCTCGAACCACCGGCCCTAGCGAACAGGCGCGCCGCACGCGACGACGGGTGTCACAGGGTGAGTTTCGCGCCAGGCGCCGGCGGAACTCGGGCTCGCAGGACGCGGCCGTGTCGTCAGCACCCCTTCCTCATGTGACGCGCAACAGGTCCAGGGCGGCAGCCTCCGGCGTGCCGGGTGCGGCGGAGTAGACCACGACGGTTTGGTCGACCTCCGGCACCAGCAGCGTGTCGCAGTCGAGAGTGAGCCTGCCGAGCGCGGGGTGTTCGATGGTGAGGGTGGTCGCGCTGATCGTGCCCGCCTGTCCGGCACGCCACAGCTCGTCGAATCGCACGCTGCCGGAACGCAGTTCGGTGATGAGGCGGGCAACGCCGGGGTCGCCGGGGTAGCGGGCTCGCGCGGTGCGCAGACAGCCGACGCAATGGGCAGCGGTCCGCTCCTCGTCTTCGTCGGACAGCCGCACCCGGCCGACACCGTCGCCGAGGAACCGTTCACGAATGAGGTTGCGCCGCGTCGGGGGCAGCGCGGAGAAATCGCCGAGGAGCGCGTCGGCGAGCGGGTTCCAGGCCAGCACGTCGGAGGTGGCGGACAGCACCAGCGCGGGCAGGTCGGACATGCGGTCGAGGATCCGAAGCACGCTGGGGCGCACCTGCATCGGGACGCGCGCGGCGTGCGGCGGTTCGGAGCCCGCGAGCCGGAAGACCAGGTTGCGGTCGTCGTCGCCGAGTCGCAGCGCTCGGGTCAGCGCACCCAGGACCTGCGTGGACGGTTTCGGTCCGCGCCCCTGCTCGAGCCGCACCACGTAGTCGACGCTGACGCCCGCCAGCTGCGCGACCTCCTCCCGCCGCAACCCCGGCACCTGCCGACGTGATCCGGCGGGGAGGCCGACTTCGACCGGTTCGACCCTGGCGCGTGCGGTGCGCAGCACGGCGGCCAATTCGGCTCTGTCCATACTCCTATCGTGCCGCGCGATCCACCGCCCGGGGTGGTACCGCCCGTCCCATGCCCGGGCGGTCCTGGTGGCCGGGCGCGCGGTCCACGACGCTGCGAACATGACAGGCACGACAACCGCCCGGATGGCGCACGACCGAGCCGAGGCCGCACCCGACGGCCGAACGAACCGACGAATGCCGTTGATCGGAGCCGCCGTGGCCCTGCTGGCGACGCTGAGCGTGATCGGTTTCGCCGTGACACCGAAAGGAACCGAGCCAGTGAACGAGTCCGGAATCTCCAGCACCGTGCTGTCGATCGGCCTGCATCCCGGCTCTCTCGACTACAGCCGGATTCCCGGCTTGGACGAGGCCACGCTGACAGCGCGGATCGCCGCGGGCGAGCAGGCGCTGCGCGACGCCGGGTTCGATCTCGTGTCATGCCTCGTCCCCGCGGAACCCGACGCCGCCGAAGCCGCGCTGCGAGAGTGCGCCGCCGACAGATCGTTCGGCGTCGTGATGATCGGCGCCGGGATCCGCGCCGCGCTCGAGCACACCCTCGTGCTCGAACGAATAGTCAACGCCGTCAACCAGATATCCCCTGGCGTGCGGTTCTGCTTCAACACTTCACCGGAAACCACCATCGACGCGATACGCCGTTGGGTGAGGCCGAGCAATTAGTGCGGGCAATCCGGACCCGACACCACCCCACCTCGGTTACCCGACGAGCCGTCGACAACGACCATGTGCCACAGCAACATCGGTCGAAGCCACACCACGCCCCCGGCCACCATGCCTACCGACTCCACCCCGCCGCACCCCCAGCACGAGTACCAAATGATCAGTCCCCCAACTGAACCAAATTCTCGACGCGACGGCAAGCCGACCGAGCGGAGAGGTTCGCGCTGCGGTGGGATCCCTCGCGCTCCGGAAGATCGACTCTCGGAAACGATGTGATGCCCCACATAGCCGATTCCGCTACCTGCTTGCAATGAGAGCGGTCACATTCTCGAGAACTCGAAAAAGTTTGCCACGCTGCGCAATAGCACCCGGCGCCATCTGTACGGAGTGAAAAATTTTCTGGCAAGTATGGAATTCGTCACCGAAATCTGGTATGGCCCGATTCAATCGAAAAGTACCAATGGGTCGGTTTTATCTATTCGGTAAACCGATCGTGAACAGCGAACTTTCCGAAAACTCCTCCAACCCGCTCCGCGACCACCACCCGACGGAGTACCTGTAACCAGAAATCGCAGAATTCATTGTCCGAGACACCATGCCGTCATGCCCCATTTTCCCGGGGCGACGCCACGTTGCGCTCACAACAATCGAAGCCCATTAGCCATGAGATTGCCGATGCATGAGATGCACTGTAGGACAGTGCTTTTCGCATTGCAGCGCCCACATCAGCGGTGTAGAGATTGGTCGAACGCACGACTGTGCACGGTGACAGTCGTGCAGGGTGACGAGATATGAGGCGTAACAGTTTTGGTTGTCGATATCGGAAGGCAAGTGATCACCGGCTCGGCTGTCGCCGCATCCGGCACTGACCAGGGAAAAGGCAGGTACTCGACGGTGTCGGCAAACACCGCGGTCGAGATCGAGGAGCTCCCGGGCGCAACGGGAGCGAGCCCGGTCGGAGGTCTGGAATGACCGCCCCGAACACGGTGTCCGAACGCGTCCGAGAGCTGTTTCGCAGCGGTTTGCGTGTCGACGAAATCGACCTCGATACGCCGTTGCTGGATTATGGCTTGGATTCGGTCCGGTCGGCCGAGATCATCATCGAACTGGAGCGCGCCTTCGACGTGCAGATCTCCGACGAGGAGGCCTCCGAGCTGCACACCGCGCGTGACGTGATCGAGTGCGTGACGAACAAGACGAGCCACCGCGCCGGGATCGGGGCGTAACCACATGGCTCCGAGAGCACAAGACCACGAAATCTCCTCGACCGGAATGGATGTCGAGGCGTCACAGTTGTTCGACGACTTCGCGCGGCACAACCGACCCGGACTGGCGCGGCTGCTGCGCGCCTGTCACCTGGACGTGGTGTACGTCGGCGCCGAGGGCGACCATCTGATCCGCGCGGACGGTACACGGGTGCTCGACATGGTCGGCGGCTTCGGCGCGGCATTGTTCGGGCACAACCATCCGGCGCTGGTCCGCGTGGCCACCGCACGGTTGAACCAGCAGACTCCGTTCGTCTCACAGGGCAGTGTCCGGCCGGGCGCTTCGCTTCTGGCACATCGGCTTTCCGACCTGGTCGGGGCGAGCTCGGGACGCGAGTACGTGGTGACGTTCGGGTCCACCGGCGCCGACGCGGTCGAGGCCGCCATCAGGCACGCGGCCGTCGCGCACGCGCGCAGACTGGCTGAGTTGCGCGACGAACTGCGCCGCACGCTTCGGCAGCTGCGCCGCGACGGACTGCACGCGGTGCGTCCGGTCACCAGAACCGCGGCCGATCAGAAAGACGACGAAACACGCTCGGCGGCAGCGATTCTCGAAGACTCGCTGCGCGTCGTCGAGGAGATCGAACGGCGGGGCCCCGTCTTCGTTTCGCTGGCGAACGCCTTCCACGGCAAGACGGCGGGCGCCTTCGCGCTCACCGAGCAGGCCGATACGCCCGCGGACCTGATCGTGCCCGGCCCCGAGCGGCGCAAACTCGACACCTGGACGCCCGAGGAGGTATCCGCCGCCTTCGCGCAGGAGCTGCGGCCGGTGGGCCGGATCAGCGTGAACGCCGCCGGACGGCCGGTGTTGTCGCAGACGTCGGTCTCGCCGATCGCGGCGATCTTCGCCGAACCCATCCAGGGCGAGGGCGGGGTCCGCGAGGTGCCTGCCGAGACGCTGCGCGCCCTGCGTGAACTGGCCGACCGGCACAAGGCCGCATTGGTTTTCGACGAGATCCAATCCGGCATGGGCCGCACCGGCACCTTCCTGGCGTCGGCGCCGTCGGGTGTGGCCGCGGACTACTACCTGCTGTCCAAATCGCTCGGCGGCGGCCTGGTGAAGATCTCGGCGCTGTTGGTCGACCGCGCCGCGTCGGTGTCGGACTTCGGCCGATACCACACCTCCACCTTCGCCGACGACGAGTTGTCCTGCGCGGTCGCGGAAGCCGCGCTGGATCTGTTGCGCGACAACCAGATCCGGATCAGCGATACCGGCGCACGACTGCGGTCGCGGCTGGAGGCGGTCACGCGGCGCTGGCCGCGAGTGCTGGCGGGCGTGCGCGGCCGGGGACTGCTGCAAGGCATCGAACTGATCCCGCCCGCGCCCGAATCGGCGCTGCTGCGCGAGATCTGTGACCCGGACATGTTCGGCTACGTGGTGGCGGGCTACCTGCTGCACACCCACCGGATCCGGATGCTGCCCACGCTGTCCGCGCCCACCACCTTGCGATTGCAGCCGTCGGCATTCGTCACGGAGTCCGAGCTGGCCCGCCTGGAATCCGCCTTGGACGAGCTGGCCGAGCTGCTGCACCGCGGCGACCTGGCCACGCTGCTGGCTCACCTGACGACACCCGTGACCACGAATTGGCAAGTGCCGGAGCGCAAACCGCTGCCCGAGCGGCGCTCCGCCGAGGTGGCGCGGGATTACGACGCGCCGAACCGGGTGGTCTTCCTCGCGAATCTGCCGGAACCTGCCGATCTGCGCCGGTTCGCGCCGGAACTGGCCGAGTGGTCGGACGCGCAGTTCGCCGCGCTGTTCGAGCGCCTGCGCGGAGTGGCCGAACCCTTCGAGCTGACCAGGCAGCTGATCAGCTCCCCCACCGGCGCCACGGTCGAGGTCTGCCTGATCGCGGTGCCGATCTCCGCCGAACAGATCGTCGAATGCCAGCGGTCCGGCCACCGCGCCTGGCCGCGCGACTTGGTGCTGGAGGCCGTCGAACAGGCGATCGCGCTGGGCGCTACCGTGATCGGGCTCGGCGGGTACACCTCCATCGTCACCAACGCCTCCCGCGATGTGGTGGAGGACGCGGTCACGGTGACCTCGGGCAATTCCCTCACCGCCGCCTGCGCCTACGACGTGGTGGTCGGTGAGCTCGCCCGGCTCGAACCGGGGCGACGGCGCGTCGGCATCCTCGGCGCGCTCGGCAACATCGGCGCGGTCATGGCGGAGATGATCGCGCCGCACGCCGAGGCGATCACGCTGGTGGGACGGCCGGGCTCGGCCGGACGCCTGCGCCGGGTCGCGGACCGGCTCACCTCGGCCGCGCCTGCCGTGATCGAGGTCAGCGAGGACCTGGCCGCGCTGCGGGACTGCCACGTCGTGCTCACCGCGACCAATTCCGCGCTCCCGCTCGTCACCGCGGATCTGCTGGCCGCGGATCATCCGGTGCTGGTATGCGATCTGGCGGTCCCCGGCGACGTGGATCCCGCCGTCGCCGAGCGCCCGAACATCACCCTGGTCTCCGGTGGGCGCATGACGCTGCCGCTCGGCCAGACACCCCCCTTCCCCGAAACCGGATTGCCTCCCGGCGTGGTCTACGCCTGTATGGCCGAGACCGTGCTGCTCGGCTTCGAGCCCGGCACCGCGAGTCCGTCGTACGGCGGACTGACCGTCGCGGGCGTGCACGCCGCCCGCGAACTCGCGGCTCGTCACGAGGTGCGCCCGGTTCTGCTTCCGACAGGAGCCACTACCGTGTCCGACAGCCCGACACCCGCGCCGATGTTCCTCGGCGCGGCGGATTTCGCTCCCGAGCGAGCCGGCGGCAAGGCCGGCACCCTGCACGAACTGATCGCCGCGGGCTTCGAGGTGCCGCCCGGCTTCGTGGTGCCCGCCGACCTCGATCTCGACACGGTCGGCGACGACGACCTGGCCCGCTGGGTGCGGACGCTGGGCGGATTCCCGGTCGCCGCTCGCTCCAGCGGTGTGCTGGAGGATCTCGACGACGCCAGCTTCGCCGGACAGTACGAGTCCTATCTGGACATCACCGACGTCTCGGCGCTGCGCGACTACATCGGGCAGTGCCGCGCCTCGGTGCACAACGACCGGGTCCGCACCTATCTGGCCAAGCACGGCTACACCGAGGCGAAGGCCACGGTGGCGGTGCTGGTGCAGCGGATGGTCGACGCCCGGTATGCCGGTGTGGGTTTCAGCATCGACGCGCTCACCGGCATCGAGGAAAACGCGGTCGTCGAATGCTGCGCCGGTCTGGGCGAACGACTGGTCTCGGGTCAAGTGACCCCGACGCGGTACACCCTGCGCCTGTTCGACGGTGCGGTACTCGAGCGGGACGCCGGCGGCGAGGATATCGAGCTGGAGCCGGCCGCCACCGCCGAGCTGGCCGCATTGATGCTGGCCGTGCAGGCCCACCGGCACCGCCCACAGGACATCGAGTGGGCGATCGACGCCGAGGGCAAGCTGTGGCTGCTGCAGGCGCGCGCCATCACCGCGATCACCTGGCGGACCGATATCGATCAGTTCTCCGATGCGGACCTGCGCGACGGGGGCGTCTCGGCGCGCGTCTGCACGCCGATGATGTTCTCGCTGTACGACAACGCTTTTCAGCATTCGATGCAGCAGTTCTTCGAACGGTTGAAGCTCGCCGATCCCGGCGTGGAACCGGACTGGATGGCCATGTACTACGGCCGCGCCTACTGGAATGTCAGCGCGGTGAAGAACTGCTTCTTCAAGATTCCCGGCTTCGACGAGCAGCACTTCGACGACGACCTCGGCGTGCTCAACGACTACGGCCCCGAGGGGCCGCACCGCACCCCGACCTCCGCCAAGACCATCGCCAAGGCGCTGCCCGCGGCACTGGCGGTCCAGCGAAGCTATCGCGACCAGCTGGCCGCGGTGGACGCCTTCGCGGTGGAATGGCCCGCGAAGCACGCGCTCTGGCGCGACCGGGTAGGTGTCCTGTCGCAGACCGATGACGCCACCTTCGCCACCGATCTGACCGACTGCCTGCTCACCTTTCACGCGTCCACCGAACGCACCTACTTCACCACCATCTACAACAACTCGAGCGTGCAGACCGACTTCAAGCAGCTGCTGGACAAGGTCGACGCCGCGACGGAGGGTTCGACCTCGGCCATCGACCTGATGGGCGGTCTCGCCGAGATCAGCCACATGCAGATGCAGCGCGGCATCGTCGCATTGCACCGGGTGGCGAGCGAACACGGGCTCGACAGCGTCGAATGGGAAAGGGCGCTGGCGGAATTCGTCACCGAGCAGGGCTTCCACGCCGACGCCGAGCTGGATCTGACCTGCCCCCGCTGGTCCGAGGAGCCCGAGCGGGTGCGCTCGATGATCGCGGTCATGCTCGAACACCGCACCGCGCCCGCCGATCCGGACGTGACCCTGGTGGAGCAGCGCAAGCGCTACGAGGCCGAGCTGGCCGCGCTGCGCGGCCGGGTTCGGGCCAAGACCAGGACTCGCGTCAAGTTCGCCAAGTCCGTCGACAAGCACGTCGAGCGGATGCGGCGCTACCTCGTCGCCCGCGAACGGATGCGGGAATTCTCCTCGCAGTGCTACGCGATCGTGCGAGCCTACGTCGTGGAGGCGGGCGCCCGGCTGGCCGCGGCGGGCACCCTCGAGTACGCCGACGACGCGTTCCAGCTCAGCATCCACGAGCTGAGCGATCTGGTCGCGGGTCGCGTCGAGATCGCCGAGCTGGCCCCCCGAATCGCTTATCGCCGTGCGGTATACGCCGGATACCGGGATCTGACGCCGCCGCACGAACTCGGCGGCGGAGTCACGGTGGGGGCGGTGCGCGAGATCGGCGAAGGCGATCTCACCGGACTCGGCTGCAGCCCGGGCATCGCCGAGGGCACCGCACGAGTGATCACCTCGCTGGCCGATATCGATCAGCTGCGCGAAGGCGACATTCTGGTCACCCGTTTCACCGACCCGGGCTGGACCCCGGCCCTCGGCCTGGTGGCCGCAGTCGTCACCGAGGTGGGCGGAATGCTGTCGCACGCCGCTGTCATCGGGCGCGAGTACGGGATTCCCGCGGTGCTGAACGTCGCCGGCGCGACGACCGCCGTGCGCTCGGGCCAGCGGATCCGGGTCGACGGCAGCGCCGGCGTGATCAGCGTGCTCGACACGGCGACGGCGCAGGTCGATGCGGCGGTAGCCACCCCAGCAGCCGAGACCGGCGCGTCGCCCAAGGCCGAGACGGGTGACTCCGCGCCCGCCGGATCCGAAAAAGACGACAGCGTAACCGAATCCGAGTCGGCGACAGCGGCCGAGGCGCAAGCTCCCGCCGATGTCGTCGCACCCCGCGAAGAACCAACCCGCCCGGCGTCTCCGCGCCCGGCGCCGAGAAGGGATGAACCACTGACCGCACGCAAACGCCTGATCTGTATCGCGGGGGGCGACGGCTCGGGCAAGACCACCCAGGTGGCGCGGATCGCCGCGGAGTTCGAAACTCAAGGACACAGCGTCGCCGCGGTCACGATCTGGGATGCCTTCCTGGATCCGAAGGTCTCCTCGAAACTGCCGTGGAACAGCCCCTCGGAGATCTACGGCTACCTGAAGTTGCTCACGCCGCTGAGCCGCGCGCACTTCCTTTTCCACGCCATGCAGCTCTCGTTCGACCTGGCCGCCGCGCGCGGCGTCGACATCGTCCTCGCGAACGCGTACTGGTACAAGTACTACGCCACCGAGGTCGCGCACGGCGGTGACCCCGCGGTGCTGCGCAAGCTCACGGCGGGCTTCCCGGAGCCGGACCGCACCTTCTATCTGACCGTCAGCCCGCAGGACGCGTTGGGGCGCAAGCAGTTGCGCAGCGACTACGAGAGCGGCTACGGGGACGAGAAGGCGTTCCTCGACTTCCAGCAGCGCAGCCACGACGCGCTGGAGGAGCTGGCCGAGGAGCTGGCTTGGGTCCGTCTCGACGGCACCGACGCGCCCGCCGCGATCACCAAGGCCGTGCTGGCCCAGCTGCAGGAGGACGACCGATGACCCGACGCGTCGCCATCGTCGGCATCGACGGCGCCGGCAAGTCCTCGGTCATGGCGCGGCTGCGCGAGCTGGCCCCGGCCGGTGATCACGCCGCGTTCGCTTCGATGACCTGCCCGGACTTCCACAACACCCGTGACGTCCCGCTCACCGATCTGTCCAAGCAGCTCAAGGCATTCAGCGTCGGATGCGACGAGATCTCCAGCCTGGAGATGAAGGCCACGGCCATGTACTTGCAGATGACGCTGTTCGGTCCGGTGGAGCGGCACTTCCTGGACACCTGGGCGCCGGATGTCCTCGTCTTCGAGCGGCATCCGCTCATCGAGCTGCTGGTCTACGGCCCGCTGTACGTGGCACTCGCTCGCCCCGAGTGGAACGGCCACGATCGCGAAGCCGAGATCGCCGCGGTGCTCGAGCGACACCGCCCCGGCACCTTCGACGACATCCTGGCCTGGCAGCACTCCGAGTCCAGCAGACTCGGCAGCTCCCCCGATATCTGGCAGCTGCTCTCGGAGATCGCCGACCTGGTCGGCCGCGAGATCACCGCCTCGGTCGCGGGATTCGCGGCACGGTTCCGCACCACCTTGCCCGATGCCGTGCTGTGGCTCGACGTCCCGCCCGAGCAGGCGGCCGCCCGCTGCGCGGAGCGCTCCGCAGGCGGCGTCAAGGAGGCGCACGAGACCGCGGAACGCCTCACCGCCCTGCGTGAGGGCTACCTCCGGGTGCGCGACACCCTGGCCGCCGCCTACCCGGAGGTCAGCTTCCATCGCATCGATACCGCCGACGGCGTCGACCTGGACGAGTCCGTCCGCGCCTGCGTCACGGAAGGAAAACTCTTCGGATGAGTGCACGAACCCAGACCGCCGCCGAGATCGAGGCGCGGGTGCGCGCCATCGTCGGCGAGGTGCTGTGGGTGGCGGCCGACGACATCGACGCCGCCGCCCAGTTGATCGACTACGGACTGGACTCGCCGACCGCCATCGAGCTGACCATTCAGCTGGAACGGGCCTTCGACGTCGAGATTCCCGAAGACGCTGCGGCACAGTTGAATACGGTCACCGAGATCGTCGCCTACGTGCGGGGAGAGTCGTGACCGGCCCGCTGGCGCCACGGTTTCCGAGCATCGTGCACGCGCTGCTGGCGAACGCCGAACGCGGCGCCGACGGCCCGTCGACCATTTTCGTGCCGGAGCGCGGCACGGATGACGAATTCGCCTGGCGGCACGATGATCTCGCGCTCGCCGCGGGACGCGCCGCGGCCGCTCTGGCCGATGCCGGGGTGCGGGCTGGGGATCGAGTGGTGCTGTCGCTGCCCACCTCCCCGGAGTTCGTCACCGCGTTCTTCGGCGCCTTGGCGCTCGGCGCGGTGCCGACGGCGGTGGCGACGCCGGGCGGGTTCGGCTCGGCGGAGCTGTTCTACGACAAGTTCCACCGGCTGCTCGCCTACCTGGAGCCCAAGGCGGTCGTCGCGGGCGCGACGGTGCTGGCGGCGGCACAGCTTCCGGCCGGGGCGACCGGCATCGACGGAGCGGCGTTGCACGCGGTGGCCGGATCGCCGGACGGGCCCGCGCTGACGCCGCGCCTGCCCGAACCCGGTGACCTCGCCTTCATTCAGGCCACCTCGGGCTCTACCGGCACGCCGAAGGGGGTGCAGATCACCCACGCCAATCTGGCCGCGAACTGTGAGCAGATCGCGCTCGCCGCGGCGATGGGTCCGGGCGACACCTGGGTGGGCTGGCTGCCGCTGCACCACGACATGGGACTGATCGGCGGCTTCCTCACGCCCATGTTCCGCGGCATCGATGCCGTGCTGATGCCGCCGAGCCGCTTCCTGCGCAGCCCGGGCGACTGGCTGCGCGCGGTCAGCAAGTACGGCGGAACTTTCACCGCCGCACCGAATTTCGCCTACGGCTACGCGGCGGCGCGGGTGACCGACGAGGAATTGGCCGGGGTGGATCTGTCGAGCTGGCGGTTCTTGTTCTGCGGCGCGGAGCCGATCCACCCGCCGACCGTGCAGCGCTTCGTGGATCGTTTCGGCGCGTGGGGCCTTCCACCGGACGCGCTGGTGCCCTGCTTCGGTATGGCGGAGGCTTCGCTGGCCGTGACGGTCGCGCGCCCGCACGCTCCGATCGCCTACGACTCGGTCTCCCGTCGCGCGCTCACCGGAAGCGGTGTGGTGCTGGATGTTCCGGACGACGACCCGGACGCGATGCAGATCGTGGACTGCGGCGAGCCGGTGCTCGGCACCGAGGTGCGCGTCGTCGACGGCGACGGCGTACCGTGCGGCCCGGACACGGTCGGACGCATCCAGTTCCGCGGCCCGTCGACCACCGTCGGCTACTTCCGGCTCCCCGACGCCACCGCGGCGGCGAGCGCCGACGGCTGGTGGGACACCGGCGACATCGGGTATCTGCGTGCGGGCAAATTGCGCATCACCGGCAGGCAGAAGGACCTGATCATCATCCGCGGCGCGAACTACCTGCCCACCGATTTCGAGATCGCCGCCGAACAGGTGGACGGCGTGCGGCTCGGCGGGGTCGCGGCGGTCGGGCACGCCGATGCCGCGGGTCTGTCGGAGGAACTGCACCTCATCGTCGAAACCGCGCTCGCCCCTGACGAACACGACGCGCTGCGGCGCGCGGTGCGCGTCGCGGTGAGCAAGCGGACCGGGGTGCTGGCCGCTGACGTCCGAGTGGTGCCGCCGCGCAGCATCCCCAAGACCACCAGCGGGAAGGTGCAGCGCGCGGAAGCCCGTCGCCTGTTCCTCGAGCGAAGGGAACCGGAACTGGTCGACGTGGGAGGCGGCGCATGACGGCTCGCGCGCTCGCCGGTCCGGCGCTGCGGCATCCGCTCGGCGCCTACCTCGACTACCGCGCCGACCCGCTCACGCTGTTCTACGAGCAGGCCGTCGCGCACGGCGGCAGCGTGCGGCTGCGCCTCGTGCACCAGCAGCTGCACCTGCTGGTCGAGCCGGACCACATCAACCAGGTGCTGGTGACGAATGCGGCGAAATACGCCAAGGGCATCAGCTATCAGAGCCTGAACTACCTGCTCGGGCCCGGTCTCCTGACCAGCGGCGGCGAACTCTGGAAACGCCAGCGCGCGTTGATCAAACCGGCGTTCGCGCGCAGGCACGTGGACACCGAGATCCCGCTGATGATCGCCTGCGCGCAGCGGATGCTGGACCGGCTGGACGCGCGGGCCGCCGAGGGCGCGGCCTTCGATCTGGTGCCCGAGGTAATGGGGTTCGCGGCCGACGTGGTGTGCCGCGCGGTCATGGGCGCCGACATCGACGGTGTGCTGCCGCAGATCGAGGACGACGTGCGCGAGGGCGTCTCCTGGGTGATGAACCACATGTCGGCGCCGATCCAGCTGCCGCCGAGTGTGCCCACCCCCGCCAATCGGCGCTTCCACGGCGTGCTGACCCGGCTGCACCGGGTGGTCGACGACGTCATCCAGGGGCACCGTGCCGCCGCGACGGGTGCGGCCGATTCGCTGCTCAGCCGGCTGCTCGCGGCGCGCGACGACGCGGGCCACGCCATGGACGACGAACAGCTGCGCCACGAGGTGCTCACCTTCCTGCTGGCCGGGCACGAGACCACCGGCGGCGCGCTGGCCTGGACCGTCTACGAACTGTGCCGCAATCCGGCGGTACTGGATCGGGTGCGGGCCGAGATCGACGGTGCGCTCGGCGAGACCGGCATCGCGCGGGCGCTGCCCGCGCTGGAGCTGACCGGCCGGTCCATCGACGAGGCGATGCGACTGCACCCGCCCGCCTGGGCATTCAGCCGCACCGCGCTGGAGGCCGACAGTTTCGACCGTTTCGACCTGGAGCCGGGGGCGATTGTGGTGATCAGCCCGTTCGTCAACCACCGCTTCCCCGAATTCTGGGACTCGCCGCTGACCTTCGACCCGGAGCGATTCACCAAGGAGCGCACCAGGTCTCGTCCCCCGTTCCGGTACTTCCCGTTCGGCTGGGGCGCGCACCTGTGCGTCGGCCAGCACATGGCGCTGACCGAACTGCGCGTCGGTCTGGCGATGCTGCTGGCGCGCTACGACATCGAACTGGTCAACGGCCTTCGGGTGCGGGAGAACCCGGAGATCTCCAACACGCCCGACCCGGTGCTGGTGCGCCTCACCCGGCGCGAGACCGCGGCCTCGGCCGCCGGCGCACTGGCGGAGTCGGCCCGATGAGCGTCATCGGCCCGAGTGGCGCACGCCCCCATCGTCTTTCGATACGCAGAGGCACAGAGCTATGAACCCAACGAACACCGGCGCGGTGGTGCCCGCCGCGACACTGGCCGCGCGGCCGGACGCGGCGCCGGAGCACATCGCGCGATTCGGGGCCAAGGCCGCGAATCTCGGTCGCTTGCTGGCGGCCGGTTATCGGGTGCCGCCGTTCGCGGTGGTCACCACCGAGACGTGCGCGGAGATCCTCGCGCCCACCGCCGACGGCATCGCCGACCTGCTCGGCACCCTCGACCACACCGACCCCGCGTCGTTGCGGTCGGTGTCGGCGGCCGTCCGCGGCCTGATCCTCGGCGTTTCCCTGCCCGACCAGGTCGCGGCCGAACTCGACGCGGCGATCGCCGAATGGTCCGACGGCCCGGTGCGGCTGGCGGTCCGCTCGTCCGTGAGCGGGGAAGACTCCGCGACGGATTCGTTCGCGGGTCAGTTGGATACGGTCCTCAATGTGGCGCCGTCCGACGTGCCGCGCGCCATTCTGGAGGTGCTCGCGTCGGCCTATTCGGAGCGTTCGCTGTTCTACCGAGCGCATCGCGGCCTGGACAACGGCGGCGTCGACTGCGCGGTGCTGGTGCAGGTGCTCGTCGACAGCGCCGTCTCCGGCGTGGTCTTCAGCTGCAATCCGCAGACCGGCGATCCGGCCGAATCGGTGGTGTCGGCGGCGCTCGGTCTCGGTGAGGGCGTCGTGGCGGGCACGGTGGAATGCGATACGTATTTCGTCGACAACGCCTCGGGCGCGGTCGTTTCCCGCACCGTCGTCGACAAGCGGAGCCGCGTCGTCGCCGACTCGGATTCCGGCACCGCGGTGGCGGAGATCGCGGGCGGCAGTGCGGAGCCCGCGCTCACCGATGAACGGATCGTCGAACTCGCGCGCACCGCAGGCGCGCTCGCCGAAGCCTTCGGCGGACCCCAGGACGTCGAATGGGCCTACGACGCGGACGGCACGCTGTTTCTGTTGCAGGCCCGCCCGGTCACCGCGACGGGGGCGCGCGAAACGATCTTCGACAACGTCAATGTCGCGGAGTCCTATCCGGGATTGTCCAGCCCGCTGACCTTTTCGATCCTGCGCGCCGCCTACGAGCAGGTCTTCCGTGCCTGCCACCGGGATTTCGGCGCGACGGGCGCGATCGTGGACCGCAATGCGGCGAGCTTGTACCCGTACCTGGTCGGCACCGCGCACGGACGGATCTACTACAACATCAGCAATTGGTACCGGCTGTTCCTCCAGATTCCCGGCATGGAGTTCGCGATCGAGGGCTGGGAGGCCGCCCTCAACATCGAGAACCGCTACCAGCGTCCGGCCGCGCCGAAACGCGGGGTGGCGCGGCTGCGGATGTACGCGCTGCGGGTGCGGGTCTTCGCGATCATCGCCTCGGGCTGGGTGCGGTTGCCGCAGCGGTTGCGAGCCTTCTTCACCGAGCTGGCCGCCTTCACCGCCGACCTCGACCGGCGTCTGTCCCCCGACACGCCTGAGCGGGAACGCGATCCGGAGGCGCTGCTGCAGTGGATGGAGCGCTGCCTGCACGAACTCGTGCCCGCGTACTCGGTGCAGATCTTCAACGACTTCCTGGCCCAGCAGCTGTTCCACGTCGTGGGGCTGCTGCTCGAGGGCCAGGGGCTGGAGCCGACCGAGGCGATCACCCTGCGCAACGAATTGTTCTGTGGTGAGGAAGGTGTCGACAGCGTCGACCCGGTGCGCTCGGCATTGGCGCTGACGGCGACGATTCGCGACGACGCGGCACTGCGCGCGCTGTTCGAGGGTCCGTTGGACGCGCACGCGGTGTGGAAGACGTTGGAGCAGCGCGAGTTCGCCGCGTTCCGTGCGGCATACCTGCGCCATATCGCCCTGTTCGGCGATCGCACGGTCGACGAGCTCAAGCTCGAAACCGACCCGCTCGGCGAACATCCCGAGCGCCTGGTGCCCATGCTGCGCAACTACCTGCGCGGCGGGCAGAACATCGACGAAATGGCAGCGCGGGAAAAGGCCATTCGTCGCGAGGCCGAGGCCACCGCGGCCACGCTGTTCCGCGACAGCTTCCCGCGACGCGTCGCCTTCCGTCTCGCGCTGAGCCGCGCCCGCGAGCACGTGAAGCAGCGCGAGAACATGCGCTTGGGCCGCAGCCGTTCGTTCGGCCTGGTCAAGCGGGTGTTCCGGGAGTTCGGCAAGCAGATGCACGGCGCGGGCCTGCTGAACGACCCGCGCGACATCTTCTGGCTCACCTACGAGGAGATCGCGGCGTTGACCCGCGGCACCGCCGTCGACACCGACGCGGCCCGCATCGTCGCCACCCGTAAGGCCGATCACGAGCGCTGGCGCGCCGTCGAACTGCCCACCCGGATCGTCACCACCGGCATCGCCGCGGCGACCATCGACGACCCGGCGTTCGACACCCCGAATCCGGCAGTGGACGCAACGGCGCAGACCGTGCTGCGCGGCATCGGTTGCGCGCCAGGGCGTGTCGAGGCGCCGGCGCTGGTGCTCGGCACGCCGGATCCCGAAGTGGAGATCGACGGGCAGATCCTGGTCGCCTCGACGACCGACCCGGGCTGGGTCTTCCTCATGGTCGCCGCGGGCGGACTGGTGAGCGAGAAGGGCAGCGTGCTCTCGCACACCGCCATCATCGGCCGCGAACTCGGCATCCCCACCGTCGTCGGCGTTCCCGGCGTCACCCGCTTGGTCGCCACCGGCGATCGCGTGGTGCTCGACGGGCGCGCGGGCACCGCAACCATCGTGCACGAGGACAAAGAATGACGACAGCATCACGTAGTGATTCCGTGAGGGGTGGCGGCCGGGCGACGGGTGGGCCGGCATCGCATACGGATTCCGTCAGGACCGACGACCACGCGACGGGTAGAGTGCGGAGCGAATCCGCCGGTCACGGGGAGAATTTCAGTCTCGAACACTATCTCGATCCCGCGGCGCACACCTTCGAACAGCGCTTCGAGGAATTCCGGCCGTACGTCACGAATGCCAGGGGCAGCGGCTTCGTGCTGCGCGAGATCACCGGTCCGGCCGGTCCGGTCGTCCAGGTGCGCGATCCCGACGGCGGCGAGACCCGCGAGCTGATCATGCTCGGCTCCAACAACTATCTCGGGCTCGGCAGCGAACCGGAGATCATCGAGGCCGCGATCGCGGCGACCAGGGAGTTCGGCGTCGGACATGGCGGGCCGCCGTTGCTCAACGGCACCACCTCGCTGCACCGGCGACTCGAGGAGCGCCTCGCCGAGACCAAAGGCTGTGAGTCGGCGATGGTGTTCTCCTCCGGCTACGCGGCGAACGTCGGCTGGGTGACCGGCCTGCTGCGCAACGGCGACACCCTGCTCTACGACGAGCAAAGCCACGCCAGCCTCTACGACGGCATCCAGCTCGGCCGGGTCAGGTCGATGGCGTTCCAGCACAACGATCTGCGGCACCTGCGGCATCGCCTGATGCAGATTCGGTGGCGGAATCCCGGCGCGAACATCGTGGTCGCGGTCGAGGGCGTCTACTCGATGGACGGCGATATCGCACCGCTGCCGGAGATCCGCGCGCTGTGCGATTCGTTCGGCGCCTGGCTGGCCATCGACGACGCGCACGGCACCGGAGTGCTCGGCGCGCGCGGCCACGGCACCGCCGAGCATTTCGGTCTGGGCGACGGCTCGGTGGAGCTGTACATGGGCACCTTCTCGAAGGTGTTCGCGACCACCGGCGGCTTCGTGGCCGGATCCAAAGACCTCGTCGACACGCTGCGTTTCTTCGCTCGCTCCTACATGTTCTCCGCTTCGCTGTCGCCCGCGGTGGTCGCGGCGGTGCTCGCGTCGATCGATTTCATCGACGCCCACCCCGAGCGGGTCCGCCAGTTGCACGACAACACGGCCTATTTCGCGCGGGAACTGCGCCGGATGGGCTTCGCGGTGGATCCGCAGACCGCCATCATCCCGATCCTGGTGCCGCAACGGCTGGCCGTCGCGGAGGTGGTGGCCGCGCTGCACCGCGCGGGCGTCTTCGTCAACGGCGTCGAATTCCCCGCGGTGCCACGGGAACAGCAGCGCTTGCGGGTGTCGATGATGGCCACGCTGACCCGCGACCAGCTCGACTTCGCGCTCGAACAGATCTCGACCGTCGCCAGGAGCTTCGGATTCCATCCAGAACAGGAGGGTGCGGTATGACCGGAACCCAGATCGCCGCGGGCGGTTCCGCGGTCGAACGGCTGCTGGTGCACGCGTCGCTGGCGGCGCCCACCGTGGACGAACGCGCCGAGACGGCGAAGCTGGCCCACGACGTCACCGACTGGGCCGAATTCTTCGCGCTGGCCGAGCTCAACGCGACGGTGCCGCTGGTGCAGCGCAGGCTGGAGGCCGAGGAACTCTACGATCTCGTGCCCGACTCCGTCCGTATGGACTTCGCCGCCGTCACCGACCGCATCGGCGCCGTCAACGACCGGCGCTTGGCCGGGGCGCTGGAGTTGTTGCGCCGCTTCGACGAACGCGGCGTGCGGTGCGTGGTGCTCAAGGGGATGCTCTTCTCGACCGAGATCTACCACGACCCGCGCTACAAGCGGATGAACGATCTGGACATCCTCATCGAGCTCGATCAGGTCGAAACAGCCATCGAGATCTACCGGGAGCTGGGCCTTTTCGCCACCTCGGAATTGCTCGGCAAAGCGCCGAAGGTGCGGGCCGAGCGGTCGCACCACCTGCCCTCGTTCGTCTCGCGCGACGGCGCGCTGGTCGTCGGCACCCACTGGGGACTGATCACCCCGCTGACCCCGTACACCATCGACTACGGCGCGATCTGGGATCGGGTGCGCCGCATCGACTTCTACGGCGTGCCCGCGTGGGCCATGGCGCACGAGGACAATCTGCACCACCTGGGCGTGCACCTGCCGTACTACAAGACCGGGGTGCGCGAACTCGGCGACATCTGGAACCTCGCCCGCCACGCCACCGATCTCGACTACGACCTGCTCGCGGGTGAGATCGCGAAGGCGGGTACCGAAAACCTGATGTACCACGCCCTTTCGCTGGCCGACCGCCTGGTGCCGAACCCGTCGTTCGCCGCCCTGATCGACCGGGTGCGGCCGAGGATCAATCGCTTCACCCGCTACGACACCGCCCGCAAGACCGCCGACATCCACGCGCTGCTGCGCAGCCGGTCCACGCACACCTCGCGGATCGAGAAGGCCTACACCGAGTTCAACATGACCGCGCTGGCAGACGAGAAGCGCGCCAGCTTCGGCCGGTTGTGGTCGGACCTGCTGCTGGTGCCCGCCGCGGAGGCGGCGCGGATGAGCTCGCTGCGGGAACCGACGGCGCTCTCGGCGCTCGGGGCCCGCGTCGCCGCGCCCTATCGGTTGACCCGGGTCTTCCAGCGCGATCTCGGCCGCTGGCTGTTCCCCGCGGCGCTGGCCAAGACGGTCTTCGACCTGGGTGCGGCCTACGGCGTGGACCTGGTGCAGCGCGCGGGCGTGCGGGCGATCGCCGCCAGGCCCGGGATCGACGAGTTCGCCGCGGGGCTGGGGTTGACCCGCGACGACCTGCAAGCCGTGCTGGACAGTCAGGAATGACGGCGGCGCATCGCACCGTGCTGTGGGATCTGGACGGCACGCTGGTCGGTCTGCGCAAGCGCAGTTTCCGGACGCTGATGCCGTTGACGGCGGCGCTGGCCTTCCGCGACCTGACGCCGCCGCACCGGTTCCTGCGCGTGCTCTCCGGCGTCCTGCCGGAGGTGCGCCGCAACGAAACCGACCGCACCAACACCGAATTCATGGTCGGCTTGCTCGCCGATCGCTTGGATATCGCGCCGGAGCTGGTGGGTAAGCGGTTGCAGCGGCTGGCCGACCGCGATTTCGTCCGGCTGCGCCGCTGCTTCCCGGCATTGCCGGAGGCGGTGTCGACCGTGCGCGAGTTGCGCGCGGCGGGCGTGACGCAGGTCGTCGCGACCAACCCGCTGTGGCCGTCGAGCACCGCGATCACCCGATTGCGTTGGGGCGGGCACGATCCCGGCGTCTTCACGTTCATCACCAGCGGCGAGACCATGCGGCGGTCGAAGCCGCGGGTCGAGTTCTATCACGAACTGCTCGATCGGCTCGGTCTCGCGGCGGCGGACTGCGTGATGATCGGCAACGACGCCGCCAACGACGCGCCCGCCGCCCGCGCGGGCATCCCGGTCTTCCTGCTCGGCGCCACGGAATCCGCTGTGCCGCCGGAGTGTGCGCGGACCGGTCTGGTCACCACGGGAGAGTGGACCCGGCTGCGCGAGTGGCTGGGCATCGAGGAGAAGTCATGCTCGTCATCTTGAATCCGCAGTCGAACGCGGGGACCGCCCTGCAACGCTGGCAGCCGGTGGAGCGCGCGCTGCGGGAGCGGCATCCCGGCATGACGGTCGAACTGCCCGCCGATGCCGACCAGGCCGTGAAACTGGTGCGCGCCCAGATCGAAACACCGGACGCGGGCGCGCCGGAGGTGATCGTGGCGGCGGGCGGCGACGGCATGGTGAATCTGGTGCTCAACGCGATCATGGATCCGGAGACCGATCGGCCGCGCCGCGGCGCGGAGCACATCGCGCTCGGCGCCATCGGGCTGGGCAGCTCCAACGACTTCCACAAGCCGCTGCGCCCGGAGTCGACGAGCGCGGGCGTCGCGGTCCGGGTCGACGCGGCAGGCGCGGAGACCGTCGACGTCGGCAAGGCGACGATGCTCCTGCCCGACGGCACTCGCGTGGTGCGCTACTTCTTGCTCAACGCGAGCATGGGACTCGTTGCGGCGGGCAATGATTCGTTCAATCACGCGACCGGCGCGCTGGCCTGGCTCAAGTCACGGAACGTGGAGGCCGCCATCGTCGCCACCGCGCTGCGCAATATCGCCACCCACCGGCCCCTGCGGCTCGAGGTGCGCGGCACCGACTGGGTGCACACGGCGCCGATCACCAATATCGGGGTGCTCAAGAGCGTGCACTTCGCGGGCGGGATGTACTACGACACTCCGGTGACTCGCACCGACGGCAGGTTCGATGTGAACATCTGGGCCGCGTCCGGACGGCTGCGCATCCTCGGCCTGATCGCCGGGCTGTACCGCGGCGCGTTCGCGGGCTCGCCGCTGGCGGTCTGCCACCGCGACACCACCGTCGAACTGCGCCCCGAACGGCCCGCTCCGCTGGAGTTGGACGGCGAGATCACGCTGGTCGAATCCGCGCGCCTCGAGGTGCTGCCCCGGGCGCTGAAGGTGTGTGCGGCGTGACCGGAGTCGTCCTGATCACCGGCGCGGCCAACGGTATGGGCGCGGCGACCACGGAGCATCTGGTGCGGGCGGGCTACACCGTCGAGGGCTGCGACCTCGTCCCGGGACCGGCGCACGCGACAGTGGACGTTCGCGACACCGAGGCAGTGCGGGCCTGGGTGAAGGAGATGGCCGCGCGGCACGGTCGCATCGACGCCGTGGTCACCTTCGCCGCGTACGGCGTCGTCGGCTCGGTCGAGGAGACCGACCCGGACGAAGCCGCCGCGCTGTTCGACGCCAACGTCCTCGGCACCCACCGCGTGCTGCGCGCGGTCCTGCCGATCATGCGCGCGCAGGGCGGCGGCCGGGCGATCGTGGTCAGCTCCGGCGCGGGCGCGATCGCCGAACCGTACGGCGGCTGGTACTCCGCGACCAAGGCCGCGGTGGAACGGATCGGCGAGGCCATGCGGATGGAGGCGGCCGGATTCGGCATCACGGTGTCCGTACTGGCGCCGGGATGGACGGTGACGCCGATCATCGAATCGGCCGTGCGCGTCGCGGACCCGCTGCCGGAATACGACGCCGATCGGCGGGCGGTGCTCGGGCGCGTCAGCGGATACCTGGCCGACGGCCAACCGGCCGCCGCGGTCGCCAGGAAGGTGCAGACCATTCTCGAGGCATCGCGGCCGCGCCAGACCTATCTCTGCGGCAACGACGTCCGGCTGTCCTTCTGGACCCGGCGGCTGGTCCCGGCCCGGGTGTACGAGCGGCTGGTCCGCGACTACTACGGACTGTGACGCCGCCTTCTCGATCACCGCGCCGAGCGGGCCGCTGGGACGCGGCCCGCTCTAGGCAGCGCCGGTGCCACATGGGAACATCGCGTAGGTGACCAGCAAACCCGCCACGGACCTGCGCGACCTCGCGCGATTGCGACGCGTCCGCGACCGGATCGACCGCGAGTACGCGCAGCCGCTGGACGTCGAGGCGCTCGCCCGCGACGCGCACATGTCGGCGGGCCACCTCAGTCGCCAGTTCCGGCTCGCCTACGGCGAATCGCCGTACTCCTATCTGATGACACGGCGCATCGAGCGCGCCATGGCGCTGCTTCGGCGCGGCGACCTCAGCGTCACCGAGGTCTGTTTCGCGGTCGGGTGCTCGTCGCTCGGCACCTTCAGCACGCGCTTCACCGAGTTGGTCGGTGTGCCGCCCAGCGTCTATCGGCGCGAGGCGGCACAGTCGACGGAGGGGATCCCGTCGTGCGTGGCGAAACAGGTCACCAGACCGGTCAGGAATCGAGAAGCACCGGCCACCGGGACGCAATTAGCCTGATCAGCATGGACATCACCATTCACTCGAGCTTCCTTCCGCAGAACGACCCCGACGCCGCCCTGGCGTTCTACCGCGACGCCCTCGGTTTCGAGGTCCGCAAGGACGTCGGATACAACGGGATGCGCTGGATCACGGTCGGCCCCGTCGACCAGCCCGGCACGTCCGTCGTCCTGTACCCGCCCGCCGCCTCCCCCGGCATCACCGAGGACGAGCGCCGCGCCATCGAAGAGATGATGGCCAAGGGCACCTACGCCAGCATCCTTCTGGCCTCCAAAGACGTCGACGGCACTTTCGAGCGGCTGCAGGCCACCGACGCCGAGGTCGTCCAGGAGCCCACCGACCAGCCGTACGGTGTTCGCGACTGCGCCTTCCGCGACCCCGCGGGCAACATGGTCCGCATCCAGCAGGTGGGCTGATCCTTCCGGAGATCCAGGCCCTGAGCTGCCCGAACGGCAACGTGAAGTAGTCCGCGCCCGCCGATGGTCGCCACCGCCCGCGGCGACCATCGGCGAGTGCCGCGCCGCGCTTCCGACGCGACCGGGCGCACTGAACGAAACCGAACCGACGCCGGAACTGCTTGGATCGAGCACAGCCCGGTCGACGCAGACAGCGACACAGCCCCGCGCATCAGAGGGAGAAACGATGACCACGGCCACGAGGAAGAACGCCAGAAAGGCCACGGCGAAGGGCGCATCGCCCGCGCTGCCCGCCGCCGACAGCCACGATCTGATCCGCGTGCACGGCGCGCGCGTGAACAACCTCAGGGACGTCAGCATCGAGCTCCCGAAGCGCAGGCTCACGGTGTTCACCGGCATCTCCGGCTCCGGCAAGAGCTCGCTGGTGTTCGGCACGATCGCCGCGGAGTCGCAGCGGCTGATCAACGAGACCTACAGCGCCTTCGTGCAGGGCTTCATGCCGACGTTGGCGCGGCCCGAGGTCGACGTCCTCGAGGGGCTGACCACCGCGATCTCCGTCGACCAGCAGCGGATGGGCGGCGACCCACGCTCTACCGTCGGCACCGCCACCGACGCCAACGCGATGCTGCGCATCCTGTTCAGCAGGCTCGGGGATCCGCACATCGGCCCGCCCAGCGCGTTCGCCTTCAATGTCCCCTCGGTCCGGGCCAGCGGTGGCCTCACGGTCGACCGCGGCGAGGGCAAGACCAAGACCGAGAAGGTCACCTTCACCCGCACCGGCGGCATGTGCACGCGCTGCGAAGGCCGGGGCACGGTCTCCGACATCGACCTCACCCAGCTCTACGACGACTCCAAGTCGCTCGCGGAGGGCGCGTTCACCATCCCGGGCTGGAAGTCCGACAGCTTCTGGACGGTGCGGGTCTACGCCGAGTCGGGCTTCGTCGACCCCGACAAGCCGATCCGCAAGTACACCAAGAAGGAGATGCGCGACTTCCTCTACAAGGAACCGGTCAAGGTGAAGGTCGACGGCGTCAACCTCACCTACGAGGGGCTGATCCCCAAAGTGCAGAAGTCCTTCCTGTCCAAGGACCCCGAATCGATGCAGCCGCACATCCGGGCGTTCGTGGAGCGAGCGGTCACCTTCGCCGTCTGCCCCGAATGCGACGGCACCCGGCTCGCCGAGGGAGCACGCGCCTCGAAGATCGCGGGCATCAATATCGCCGACGCGTGCGCGATGGAGATCCGCGATCTCGCCGAGTGGGTTCGCGGCCTGGACGAGCCGTCGGTCGCGCCGCTGCTCGAAGCGCTCGGGCACACCCTCGACTCGTTCGTGGAGATCGGGCTCGGCTACCTCTCGCTGAACCGTCCCGCGGGCACGCTGTCGGGCGGAGAAGCGCAGCGCGTCAAGATGATTCGGCACCTCGGCTCGTCGCTCACCGACGTCACCTACGTCTTCGACGAGCCGACCATCGGCCTGCATCCGCACGACATCCAGCGGATGAACAACCTGCTGCTGCGGCTGCGGGACAAGGGCAACACCGTGCTCGTCGTCGAGCACAAGCCGGAGGCGATCGCGATCGCCGACCACGTGGTCGATCTCGGCCCCGGCGCCGGTTCGGCGGGCGGCACCATCTGCTACGAGGGCACCCTCGAGGGACTGCGGTCCAGCGACACCGTCACCGGCCGCCATCTCGACGACCGGGCGTCGCTCAAGCAGGAGGTGCGCGAGCACACCGGCACGCTGGCCATCCGCGGCGCCACCGCGAACAATCTGCGGGACGTCGACGTCGACATCCCGCTCGGCGTGCTGGTCGTCGTCACCGGCGTCGCCGGTTCCGGCAAGAGCTCGCTGATCCACGGATCCATCCCCGCGTCCGAGGGCGTGATGTCGGTCGATCAGGCGCCGATCCGCGGCTCGCGGCGCAGCAATCCGGCGACCTACACCGGGCTGCTCGAACCGATCCGCAAGGCGTTCGCCAAGGCCAACGGGGTGAAGCCCGCGCTGTTCAGCGCCAATTCCGAAGGGGCGTGTCCCACCTGCAACGGCGCGGGCGTCATCTACACCGATCTGGGCATGATGGCGGGAGTCGAGACTCCCTGCGAGGACTGCGAGGGCAAGCGGTTCCAGCCCGCGGTGCTGGAATACCGCCTCGGCGGCCGCGACATCAGCGAGGTGCTCGCGATGTCGGTGACCGAGGCCGAGGAGTTCTTCGGCTCGGGCGAGGCGCGGATCCCGGCCGCACACGCCATCCTCGACCGGCTCGCCGACGTCGGGCTCGGCTACCTCAGCCTGGGTCAGCCGCTCACCACCCTCTCGGGCGGCGAACGGCAGCGGCTGAAGCTGGCCACCCACATGGCCGACAAGGGCGGCGTCTACGTTCTCGACGAGCCGACCACCGGACTGCATCTCGCCGACGTCGAGAACCTGCTCGGCCTGCTCGACCGTCTCGTCGACTCCGGCAAGTCGGTCATCGTCATCGAGCACCACCAGGCGGTCATGGCGCACGCCGACTGGATCATCGACCTCGGCCCCGGCGCAGGCCACGACGGCGGCAAGATCGTCTTCGAGGGCACGCCCGCCGACCTCGTCGCCACCCGCTCCACCCTCACCGGCGAACACCTCGCGGACTACGTCGGCGCCTGACCCTCGCGGGTGCGCGCGGTGGAGGCACCGTGCGCACCCGGGTCAGGACTGGGCGGCACAGCCGCCGATCGAATGAGCGCCGCCCCGCCGACAGGTCCGTAACTGAATAGTTGCCGATACCTCATCGAGTCGGTGCTTTTCCGCCTCTAGCGCGGCGCCACGCGAGTTATTCTCCAACCCAGCATGTCGACAGCAATCTCCCAACCACGATCGGGGTGCGCGATGGCGACCGATTTCAAGGGCAAGATCGAGCTGGACATTCGCGACTCCACCCCGGATTGGGGCCCGTTCGCGGCACCGACCGCGCCGGAGGGGGCGCCCAATGTGCTCTACATCGTCTGGGACGACGTCGGCATCGCCACCTGGGACTGCTTCGGCGGCCTGGTCGACATGCCGAACATGACGCGGATCGCCGAGCGCGGCGTGCGGCTGTCGCAGTTCCACACGACCGCGCTCTGTTCGCCGACGCGCGCGTCATTGCTCACCGGACGCAACGCCACCTCCGTCGGCATGGCGACGATCGAGGAATTCACCGACGGCTTCCCGAATTGCAGCGGCCGGATTCCGTTCGAGACCGCACTGCTCTCGGAGGTGCTGGCCGAACGGGGCTGGAACACCTACTGCGTCGGCAAGTGGCACCTGACGCCGCTCGAGGAGTCGAATCTGGCGTCCACCAAACGACATTGGCCGCTGAGCCGGGGCTTCGAACGCTTCTACGGATTCATGGGCGGCGAGACCGACCAGTGGTACCCGGAGCTGGTCTACGACAACCACAGCACCGCGCCGCCCGCGACCCCCGAGGACGGCTACCACCTGTCGAAGGACATCGCGGACAAGACCATCGAGTTCATCCGCGACGCCAAGGTCATCGCACCCGACAAGCCGTGGTTCTCCTACGTCTGCCCGGGAGCGGGCCACGCACCCCATCACGTGTTCGCGGAGTGGGCCGACCGCTACGCCGGTCGCTTCGACATGGGCTACGAGGCGTACCGCGACATCGTGCTGGAGAACCAGAAGCGGATGGGCATCGTCCCGGCCGACACCGAAATGTCTCCGGTGAACCCGTATCTCAGCGCCAAAGGCCCCAGCGGCGAACCGTGGCCGCTGCTGGACACCGTGCGCCCCTGGGACTCGCTGAACACGGAGGAGAGGCGGCTGTTCGCCCGAATGGCCGAGGTGTTCGCCGGTTTCCAGAGCTACACCGACGATCAGATCGGACGGATCCTCGACTATCTCGAAGAGTCGGGGCAGTTGGACAACACCATCGTCGTGGTGATCTCCGACAACGGCGCGAGCGGCGAAGGCGGACCCAACGGTTCGGTCAACGAGGTGAAGTTCTTCAACGGCTACATCGACACCGTCGAAGAGAGCATGCGGTTCTACGACCAGCTCGGCGGCCCGCAGACCTACAACCACTATCCGATCGGCTGGGCGATGGCGTTCAACACGCCCTACAAGCTCTACAAGCGCTACGCCTCGCACGAGGGCGGCATCGCCGATCCCGCGATCGTCTCCTGGCCCAGGGGAATTCGCGCCCATGGCACAGTGTGTGACACCTACATCAACGTCTGCGACGTGACACCGACCGTCTACGAGCTGCTCGGCATCACCCCGCCCGACACCGTCAAGGGCATCCCCCAGCAGCCGCTGGAAGGCGTGAGTTTCGCGGCGGCACTGACCGATCCGAAGGCCGAGACGGGCAAGGACACGCAGTTCTACACAATGCTCGGCACCAGGGGCATCTGGCATCAGGGGTGGTTCGCCAACACCGTGCACGCCGCGACCCCGTCCGGCTGGAGCCACTTCGACCAGGACCGCTGGGAGCTCTACCACATCGAGCGGGACCGCAGCCAGAACCGCGATCTGGCCGCAGAGAACCCGGAGAAGCTGGAAGAACTGAAGGCGCTCTGGTTCTCCGAGGCCGCGAAGTACAACGGGCTGCCGCTGGCCGATCTCAACATCATGGAGATGTTGGGGCGATGGCGGCCCTACCTGGTGGTGGACCGGACGAATTTCACGTACTACCCGGACACCGCCGAGGTCGGCATCGGGGCGGGTGTCGAGATGCGCGGCCAGTCCTATTCGGTGCTGGCCGAAGTCGCCATCCACTCCCCTTCGGCCGAGGGCGTGCTGTTCAAGCAGGGTGCGGGCCACGGCGGTCACGTCCTGTTCGTCCAGGACGGCCGGTTGCACTACATCTACAACTTCATGGGCGAAGACGAGCAGCGGGTGTCCGCGCCTGATCCGGTGCCGCTGGGCAGCCACGTCTTCGGCGTCCGTTACGAGCGCAACGGCACCGTCGACGGCAGCCACACGCCGCTCGGGGAGCTCTCGCTGTTCATCGATGACGCCGTCGTCGCGTCCCGGCCCGAAATGCGCACCCACCCGGGCACCTTCGGACTGGCGGGCGGCGGAATCGCCGTGGGGCGCAACGGCGGGCAGTCGGTATCGAGCGCGTACACGGCGCCGTACCCGTTCACCGGCGGCGCCGTCGCCAAGGTCGTCGTCGATACCTCGGGCACCCCGTACATCGATGTCGAGCGGGAGCTCGCGGCGGCGTTCTCCAGAGACTGACCCGCGTTCCCGGCCGCCCCCGGCCCCGGGGGCGGCCGTCCTGTCGAGCGGCTCGAAAGCTTCCCAACTTTTAGAACATGTTCTACAGTTGCCCACGTCGACTCGTGTCGCCGAAGCTCGGTTGATCATGCCTGGTCGAGGACACAGCCGACGTGGGAGTAGAACGCGTTCATAGGGTGCGCGTGGGCCATGCCGACGGTCTACGAGGAGTGGATTTGCAGTTCAATCTGGCCGATGTCTTCGAGACGGTCGCGGCCGCCGTCCCCGACCGGATCGCGCTGACCTACGAGGGCGAGCACATCACCTACGCTCAGCTCGGCACCGAAGCCGACAAGGTGGCTGCGCTGCTGTCGCGGGCGGGCATCGGCGCGGGGGACCACGTGTCGCTGTTCCTGAAGAACAGCGTCGAGCACGTCACCTCCCTGCTCGGCCTGCTCGAGATTCGCGCCGTGCCGATCAACGTCAACTACCGGTACACACCCGCCGAGCTCGAGTACATCTTCACCAATTCGGACTCCGTCGCCGTGATCGTCGAACTGCCCGAGCACCAGCGGACGCTGGCAGGGCTCCTCGCGGCGTGCCCGTTGCTGCGGACCGTGATCGTGGTCGGCGAGATCGACGGCGAATTGCGCTCCGCCGCGGCCGAGCGCTCGATCGCCGTGGTGCCGTTCGCCGATGCCGAAACCTTATCCCCCGCAGCGGAGTTCGCGCCTCGCACCGGAGACGAGCTGTACGTGCTCTACACGGGTGGCACCACCGGCTATCCGAAGGGCGTGATGTGGCGGCACGACGACTTCTTCCGCAAGCCCCTCTCCGGCGGCAACCCCTACGGTGCCAGTCCCCGCAAGGACCTCGCCGAGATCGCCAGCGCTGCAAAAGAATTCCCGGAGCTGTCCTTCCTGATCGCCGCGCCGCTGATGCACGGTGCCGCGCTGTACTCGCTGTTCACCTTCTTCACCCTCGGCGCCCGTGTCGTCCTGATGCGCGACTTCGATTCGCGGCGCGTCGTCGAAGCGATCGAGCAGGAGAAACTCCAGGTGATCCTCATCGTCGGCGACGGCATGGGGCTGCCGCTGGTCGACGAGATGGAGCGCCGCAAGGGCGAGATCGACTTCGGCTCGCTGTTCTCGATCACCTCGGGCGGCGCGATCTGGTCGGTCGGGGTGCGCGAACGCATGCTCGCGGTCAAGCCGGATCTGCTGCTGCGGGACAACTTCGGGGCCTCGGAATCCGGCAACGACGGCGCCTTCACCGTCGACGAACAAGGCAATCTGCGCATGCCGCCCTCGCCGACAATGCTGCTCGTCGACGAGGACCTCGCCGACATCCCGCCGGGCAGCGACCAGATCGGCTACATCGCCCGCGTCGGCAACGTCCCGCTCGGCTACTACAAGGACGAGGAGAAGTCCGCCCGCACCTTCCGCACCCGCGCCGACGGCACGCGCATGTCCGTACTCGGCGATATGGGTCGCGTCGAGGCCGACGGCACCATCGTGTTTCTCGGACGCGGTTCGCAGTGCATCAACACCGGCGGCGAGAAGGTCTTCGCCGAAGAGGTCGAGGCCGCCCTGCACGCCCACCCGTCGATCGCCGACGCCCTCGTAGTCCCCGTGCCCGACGAGCGCATGGGCCAGAAGGTCGCCGCCGTCATCGCGACCTACCCGGACGCGCCCCCGCTGGAACTGGACGAAGTTCAGCAGCACTGCCGAAAGTCGCTGGCCGGATACAAAATACCGCGCTCGATCGTCGTGGTGGACGAGGTCGAACGCACCCCCGCAGGCAAGGCCGACTATCGGTGGGCAGCTGAGGTCGCGGCCGGATAGGACGATCCGCAGCCGCGTGCCGCTCGAGACAGCACCGGTGGTCACATCTCATCAGCCTGCGTGGCTCAGCAACTCACTCCACCGCTGCACCACCAACTCGGTGTACAGGTCGGCGGCTATGTCGTACGCGCCGAGTGCGTGGCCGTCATTGGCCTCGATCAGTGCCGTTTCGCCAGTAGCCAGCACGCCGAAGTCGATGCCGTACGCCCTCGGCGCATTTCCGGAACCGTGGTATGCGGTGATTGCGGACACTGGACGGGAATACCGCGCCGCCCCAGACCTTCGGCCAGCAGCGGCTCCTCGTGCCGCATCGGACCCGATCCGGCGTGCTGCAAGAACGCGGTGGTGATCATCACCTCCTCGATCATGCACCATCATCAAGCGCGTCGGCGAGGACCGCGAGAACGAGAAGCACGGTGCTGGCCCCAGCGCCCATGAGCCGATACGTGGCGTGATTGCGGTGGGGGCTGGGAAATTCGGGGCGCGCGGTCATCGGTCATCGCTCCGAACGCACCCGGGTGCGTGTCATCACCGAAAAGTAACGCAAGCAGGCGAGATATGGTCCACAAAGCCACAATTCGCCGTCGTTGTCACGAGACGATCGCGCGCCCTGCGGATTTCCGCGACGTCGTCGGCGACGCTTCGTCTTGCCCGGTGCGCCGAATGCAGGGAGTTCGGCGCACCAGGCCATCGGTCCGCGTCACGCCGTGACGAACCGAGTCTCCGCCGCGCCGGTTGCCACGAGGTGTCGACGGCGGCTCGGCATCAGCACGGTCGGGTGGGAGACGCTCCAAGCCGCGCCCGCGCAGATGAATTCCTTGATGCGAGCGGCGATCCGGCCCGTGATGACGGTGGGTGTGACCTGATCATCGGGGGTCACGCGCTGCACGATGCCGTCGCCGCGTCCGAGGCTGACGCACTGCAGGGTATAGCCGATCGGGGCCTCCGGAATCTTGCGGCCGGTCAAGCGCGCGGCGAGAGCGTCGGCGGCCTGCCACGCCATAGGGCTGGCGGTGGCGCAGGCCATCCGCAGTGGCTTACCGCCCACTCCTTCGGCGAATGCGGCGTCGCCGACGGCATACACATCCGGATGCGAGATCGAGCGCATGGTGCCGTCGACGACGATCCGCCCGGTATCGGACACCTCCAGGGTGGTGGCTGCCGCGATCGGGTGCACGGTGAAACCCGCGGTCCACACGGTCACCTGCGCCGGGATCTCCCCCGCTGCCGCGGTGACCACACTGTTCGCTTCCACCCGCGTGATGTCGGCATGCTCGTGGACCGTGATCCCCAGCCGGTCGAGGGTGCCGCGCAGGTGGCGCTGGGCCTTCTCGCTGAGCCAGTCGCCGACTCCGCCGCGGGCCGCGATCGCCACCTCGAGGTCGGGATGGGCGTCGGCGATCTCGGTGGCCGCTTCGATACCGGTCAGGCCGCCGCCGACGACCAGCACGGTCCCGCCCGGCGCCAGCTCGGTCAGGCGCGCCCGCAGTCGCAGCGCGGCCTGCTTCCCCGCGACGTTGTGGGCGTACTCGGCCACACCGGGGACGCCGTGGTCGGCGACGGTGCTCCCGAGGGCGTACACGAGGGTGTCGTAGCCGAGGGTCTCGGCGCCGCTCTCGCCGGTGAGATCGACGGTCTTGCGGTCCACGTCGACCGCGGCGACCCACGCCGTCTTGACCTGCACGCCCGTGCCCGCGTAGACGTCACGCAGCGAGCGACGCGGCAGATCCTGCCCGCTCGCGAGCTGGTGCATACGCACCCGTTCGACGAATTCGGCGTCGCCGTTGACGAGGGTGATCTCGACGTCGTCGCGGTGCAATCGCCTGGCGAGGCGACCGGCGGCGGTCCCGCCGCCGTATCCGGCTCCGAGGACGACAATGCGGTGCTTCATGGCTTGCTCCTGTCTGGGTTGCGCTCACCTCCTGAACCGGACAGCCGCGCGATCCCTGACAGGGAAAGGGTGTGATGTGAGTCACCAGACCTGCGCGAGGGGGCGGCGCGAAGCCTCCGCCGCCCACTGGCGGGTGATGCGTCCCAGTTTGTCGGGGTTGACCTGGAGGTGGATCGCCTCGACACCGTCGGCGGTCGCATCGAGGCAGACGACGCCGACGACCCGACCATCGACCTCGAACAACACGGCGGGACCGCCGTTGACGACGGCGGCGTAGGCGACTGGGCGGCCGCCGACGATGGCTCGCTTGGCCTCGGTCGGCCGGAACAGGCCGCGCAGGTATCGCGCGACACCGAGCGCACCGATGACCGGGGTCTTGCGGGCCGCGACCCGGCCACCGCCGTCGGCGATGCCGACCGCGTCGTCGGTGAGCATCCGGACCAACGGCTCGGTGTCGCCGCTGAGCGCCGCGGCGAGGAATTCCTCGACGAGCTTCCGCGCGGCGGCCGCGTCGACCTCGGTGCGGGACCGGCCGGTGGTGACATGCTGCTTGGCACGCCGGTAGACCTGCTGACAGTTCGACTCGGTCAGATCGAGGATCTCCGCGATCTCACGATGCGAGTGACCGAACGCCTCACGCAGCACGTACACCACGCGCTCGTTGGGCGACAGCCGCTCCATGAGGGTGAGCATCGCGAGCGAGACCGACTCGCGCTGCTCGACGGTGTCGGCCGGACCGAGCATCGAGTCGCCGGTCAGGACCGGCTCCGGAAGCCATTGCCCCACATAGGTTTCTCGCTTGGCACGCGCCGAGGTGAGCTGATTGAGGCACACATTGGTGAGCACCTTCGTCAGCCACGCCTCGGGCGTCTCGATCCGTTCCCGGTCGGCCGAATGCCACCGCAGATACGTGTCCTGCACCGCGTCCTCGGCATCGCCGGCCGACCCCAGCAACCGGTAGGCGATCGCCTCCAGGCGACCCCGGCAGCCCTCGAACAGATCGGCTTCCCGCGTACTGAGCGGCATCGCTCCATACTCGGCCATGCGCCCAGCCCCCGTCCACCCTGCCCCCGGATCGCCCGGCGCGCAATCGTGCTGCAGCGTCCTCGATCGGTGAGGCAAACGTTACTCAGGCCTGGGATCGTGAATCGTGCGAAGCCGGAACTGCGGCTCGCAGCGGAGCCGAAGGCGAAGTTCGCCGAAGATGCCCAGTGACGGGAGCAACCATGTACGACCTTTTCGCCCCGCACGGGAACCTCGCCGAGACAGCGCGCCGGTGATGTCCGATTCGGAGTTGAATCCCGCCGCGGTCGAGATCGGGCGCTTCTTCCCGCAGCCGCCGGGCGCCGTGTGGCGGGCACTGACCGAGCCGGATCTGCTCGAGCGATGGTTGATGCGTTCGATCGGGTTCGGCGCCTCGGTCGGAACGCATTTCATTTTCGTGGTACCTACGCAACCGACCGGCAAGATCGCATGCGAGGTCCTGGCGGCACGGCAGAGTGAGCAACTGACCCTCAGCTGGGTCGATCTGCGGGCTCGGTATCCCGCGCGGTGGGTGGTCGACTGGGTGATCCGGCCGCAGGGCCGTGGCACGCGACTTCTGCTGACGCAGACAGGCTTCGATATCTCCGACCGCCGACAGCAGATGGCCCGCAACGTCATGGAGCGGGGCTGGACGATCACCCTGTCACGACTCCACGAGGTGCTCGACCAGGTCGGAGCATAGAGTCGCCGGGGTCGTTGTCGAGGTCGGTGCACAGTGCGGTGAGCGCGGAGTGCAGGCCGTGGGCGAGCGCGGTGATGGTCGCGGGATTCCACAGTGGTGCGGCGTAGCGGATCTCGCCGTGGATGCCGACCGGTTCACCGCGGGCGCCGACGGTCTCTCTGAGTTGGATCAGGATCTCGAATTCGGCTCGCTGGGGCGGTAATTCGCGCAGTTGGACCTCGATGTCCCCGGCGCGGCCCGCCACCGGGATGTCGCGGAAGAAGGTGGTGACGATCTGGGGCAGCGGCCGGTCGGGGCCGGTGTGTGCGGCGACGGATCGCTCGAACGGGTATCGCTTGTTCTCGTGGGCGTCCAGGACTCGATCGCGGATCTGGTCGATCAGTTGCCTTGCGGTGGGTGCGGTGGTGCGGTCGGCGCGGATCAGCACGATGTCGGCGGCGCAGCCGAGCATCGTGTCGAGTTCGGGGCGATCGCGTCCGCTCAGCGCCGTGCCGATGACCAGATCGGGCCCGGCGCCCAGGTCGGTGAGCGCGTACACCAGGGCGGCGTGCAGGACGGCATAGGTGGTCGCACCACAGCGGCGGGCGGTGTCCAGCACACCGGCGTGGGCGGACGCGTCGAGGGTGAACGGCAGTGCCGCGGCCGGATATCCCTCGGCGGTCGTCCTCGGGTGGTCGACGGCCAACGGCGGGCTGTATTCCAATCCGGCGAGCGTGTCACGCCAGTACCGAGCTTGGGCGGACCGGTCGTCGGCGGGATCGCCAGCGTGGTCGCGCAGCCACCGTGCGTAATCGGCGAACTGGACCGGGGGCGTCGGCCAGCCGGGCGCCGCACCCTCGGCGCGTGCGAGGTAGGCGAATTCGAGTTCGCGCAGCAGCAGCGCCAGCGACTCGGCGTCGCCCGCGCAGTGATGCAGCACCACGAGCAGGACGTGATGGCCGGGCGTCAGCCGGTACAGCCGCACCCGGATCGGCGCCTCGGTGAGCAGCGTGAAACCGCGGGCGATCTCCCGTTCCAGCGACCGGTTCAGGTCCTCGACGTCGGTGACCTCGCGGTAGTCGACGTGGTCCGGGTCGAAGGCCGCGACCCGCTGGACCGGCCCGGCAGCGGTGAAAGGCAGTGTGGTCCGCAGTATCTCGTGCCTGCGCACCACATCGCCGACCGCCGCCCGCACGGCCTCGTGGTCTAGTTGCCCGATGAGGTCCACGGCGGCGGGCATCAAATAGTCGGCCGCGCCCTCGCTGAGATAGTTGACCGTCCACAGCCGCTGCTGGCTCGGCGCGAGCGGAAGCGCGGCGTCCGGCGCGGAGGCGTTACCGTCGCTCTCCCGATACGCGATGCCCGCTGGTTCTCGGTCGATGGCGGTGGGATCACCGTCGCGCTCGGCGATGCGCCGTTCCAGCGCGGCGACGGTGGGTGCCTCGAGCAGATCGCGCAGGCTCACGACGACGCCGAAGGCCCGGCTCGCCGACGCCGCGAGCCGGATGGCCGCCAACGAGTTTCCGCCGATACGGAAGAAGTCGTCTGTCACGCCGATCCGCTGCTGTCCGATGGCATCGGCGAAGAGCCCGGCCAGGATCTGCTGGCGGGGTGTCCGCGGCGGATCCGCGGCCGCCGAGGTGGGCATGGTCAGCGCTTGGCGGTCGATCTTGCCGTTGACGGTGAGCGGCAGCGCGGGAATCTGCACGATCACGGCGGGCAGCAGGTAGGCCGGCAGGACTCGTGCGAGCCGGGTCCGCAGGACTGCGGTGTCGATCGGCTCGGCGGCGACGACGTGGGCGACCAAGGTCTTGCCCGCCGCCATCCGATGCGCCGTGACAACCGCCGCGGTGACCCCGGGCACGGCGCGGATCGCGTGTTCGATCTCGCCTGGCTCCACGCGGATGCCGTTGACCTTGACCTGCCGGTCACCCCGGCCGAGGAACCGCACCGCGCCGTCGGCGCCCCAGCTGCCCTGATCGCCGGTGCGATACATCCGTGATCCCGGTGCGCCGAAAGGATTGGCGGTGAAAGCCTTCGCGGTGCGGCCGGGCATCCGGTGATATCCCCGCGCCAGGCCCGCGCCGGTCAAATAGATCTCACCGACCATGCCCGGCGGCACCGGCCGCAGCAACGCGTCGAGAACGAGTACCTCGGTGTGGTCCACCGCTCGGCCCACCGGAATCGCCTCGTCGGGCAGCGGTCCGCTCGGAATCGAATAGGCGGTGGCGTACGCGGTCGCCTCCACCGGCCCGTAGATGTTGACGATGGAGATGCCGGGAGCCGCCGCGCGCATCGCCCGCACGGTATCGAGAGCCAGGATGTCACCGGCGCTCGACAACGTGCGCAGCCGCGCGAGGCTTTCCGGGATGTCGTCGACCAGTACCTGAAAAAGCCCGGCCGCCAACAGCATCGCGGTCACCTCCCCCGCCCGCAGGACGTGACGGAAGTCCTCGGCCCCGAGCCGGTCCGGTGTCGCGATGACCGCGGTGTGCCCCTGCAACAGCGGCATCCAGAGTTCCCAGACGACCATGTCCCAGGCGTACGGCGAATGCATCAGCATCCGTGCGTATTCCGGGCCTGCGGCGATTCGGTCGATCGCGCGCGTCACCATCGCGCGGTGCGTGGCGAGCACGCCTTTCGGCGCGCCGGTCGACCCCGAGGTGAACATCAGCCAGGCCGCCGCGTCGGCGGGCACCGAGTCGACCGGTGTGGTCAGGACCGGCCCGTCGGACCGCGCCACGGCGCGCACCAGCGCATTGTCGTCGAGGACGAGTTCGGCGCCGGTGTGTGCCAGCGTCCACGCGACACGGTCGGGCGGATCCTGCTCGTGCAGCGGGACGCAGATCGCGCCGAGCCGCATGAGCGCCAGCGTCGCGACGACCATCTCCGGAGTGCGCGGCAGTCGCACACCGACCGGCGTGCCGAGGCGGACGCCGTGCCGAGACGCGAGATGGTAGGCGAATCGTTCCGCGTGAACCGCCAATTCGCGGTAGGTGATGTGCTTCCCCTCGTACCAGAGTGCGTTGCGTTCGGGGAACCTGCGCGCGACCGAATGGAAGACCTCCGCGATACCGCGCTCGGTGGCGCCCATCGGATCCTCGTGCGGGCTGCGCGAGACAACGGGAGGTGTCCTTGTGAGCCGCCCGGCGGGTGTGTCCGCCGCGGCTGCGGCGACCTCCTTCATGGCGGTCAGGAAGCGGCTGTGCAGGCTCGCCAGTGCCGCCGCATCGCACCGATCGGCGGTGGTGTCCATATCGATGCGCGGCGGACCCTCGCCGAGGTAGACGCCGATGCCGAATGCCTCGGTGGATCCGGTGGATACCGGGATCAGAGTGGCGAGCACGTCACCGAAGTGGATGTCCGGGGGAATCGGCAGGATGTTGAGCGTAGGGCCGGTGATCCGATGGTCGCCGCCCGGTGAGGCACCGTCGGCGAGCAGGTCGAATCGCCGATAGTGCTGGTGGCGCAGCACCGTTCGCAGCTCCGTCTGCGCCGCCCTGGCGAGCGCGCCGATGGACGCGCCGGGGTCGACCTCGAGTCGTAGCCCGACGACGTTCGAGGTCATGCCGAGCGCGCGCCAGGATCGTTTGGCCGGTACCGGCAGGCCGAGGACCACGGTCCGCGCACCCGAGTCGGCGTGCAGCAGAAGCGCGGTGGTGGCGGCCAGCAGCGCGGGCCATTCGACGCCGAATCGTTCTGCGGCGCCGATGAATTCCGCCCATTCGTCGTCGGCTGGACAACCGGAATGCCGGAGGGGGCCGGTCGCACCGGTGGCGACGGGCGGGTGGGCGAACATCGGAGCGTCGGGCAACCCGGCGAGCCGTCCGGACCAGAACGCGCGGTCGTCGGCGAACCGGCGCGAGGCGCGATACCGCTGGTCCTGCTCGACGTACGCGGCGACGGTATCCGCGACGTCCGGCGCGGGTTCACCGTCGAGCAACGCGGTGTACGCGCGGGCCACCGCCCGGATGAAAGCCAGCGACGCGCCGCCGTCGAAGACGATGTGGTGGGCGCGGATGCCCCAGAGATGGCCCGCCGCACCGAGATCCAGCAAATGGTGTTCGAAGAGCGGTGCGACGTTCAGGTCGAAGGAGGGCGGCGCGGCGCGCAGGTACCCGAGCGCCGCCGCGACGGGATCGGATTCGTCACCGAAATCCCCTCGGCGCAAAGGCCATTCGGCACACTCCTCGACCACTTGCCGTGGTTCGGGGCCCTCGGTGTCGAGCCGGACGTGCATGGTCTCGGCGGCGGCCACCACACTCCGCAGCGCGCGCTCGAACAGGCTGGGATCGATGCGGCCGCGCAGGTGGACGTAACCGTCGACGAGATAGCGATGATCGGCTCCGTACAGGGTGGTGTAGGCCCAGATCTCCTGCTGCGCGACGGTCAGTGGGTAGTCGGTCCGGCGATCCGGCGTCTGTGTCATTTCACTCCGTTCGCGCCGTCGGCGGGCAGGGTCGCGAGCCGTTCGAGTTCGGCTTCCAGCCGGGTGATCACCCGGCGCGGCATATCGTCGGCGAGCAGATCGCGGTGCCAGTTCAGTGCCACCGTCAGCTGTTCGCGCGGCCACACGGTCGCGGTGAGCGGGAACAGGGTGATCTCCCGCGACCGCAGGTCGGTCAGCACCAGGTCACCCACCGTGATGGGGGTCGGCGCGATATCGACCGGATACGACTCGAAGACCAGCAGGGTGTCGAACCAGCCGCGCACGGGAACGCCTGCCGCGTCTTCGATCTCGGCCAGGCCGAGATGGTGATGGTCGAGCAGCGCCGCCTGTTCGGCTTGCACCGCGCGCAATCGCGCGCCGATCGGCTGGTCGTGGCGGCGGCGCACCCGCACCGGGACGGTGTTGATGAACGAGCCGACCATGGCGTCGATGCCGGGGATGCTCGCGGGCCGCCCGGAGACCACCGTGCCGAACACGACGTCGTCGTTGCCGGTGAGATCCCCCAGCACCGACGCCCACGCGTACTGCAGGACGGTGTTCAGCGTGACGCCGCAGGCGGCGGCGAAGCGGGACAGCGCGGCGGTCCGCTCGGCCGTCAGCGCCACGACGTGTTCGGCGTGAGACCGCGCCGGATCGCGCGGTGCCGCGCCCGGCGCGGCGACGAGGGTCGGCGCGGCGAGATCGTCCAGGGCAGCCCGCCACGCCGCGGCGGCGGGTTCGCGGTCTTGCGCGGCCCGCCAGCGCAGGAACGTGGCGAATCCGTCGTCCACGTCGTCGGGCGCGTCCGCGCCGAGCGCGAAGGCGCTCAACAGGTTTCGCATCAGGATCGGCGCGGACCAGCCGTCGAGCAGGAGCCGATGGTTGGTCACCGACAGCACCCATCGTCGCTCTGCTGTCCGGATCAGCAGGAACCGGATGAGCGGCGGCGTCTCCAGGTCGAACGGGCGCACCTGTTCCTCGGCCAGGATGTCGTCCGGGTCTGTACCGTGCTCGCGTAGGTCGACTTCCCTGACCTCGATCGGCGCTGCCGCGGTGACGAGCTGACGCCACCGGCCACCACCGTCGCGGACGAAAGCGGCCCGCAGCGACGAGTGCCGGTCGACGACGTGCTGGGCTGCGGCGCGCAACCGTGCGAGATCGGGGATTCCCGTGCAGGTCAGCACCACCTGGAGAGTGTGGATCTCCGGCGCGGCGGGGTCCGAGGGTGCGAGTGCGGCGAATTTCTCCTGGATCGGTGTGAGGGCTCGGATATCGGACAACCGGCCGTAGCGGCGCTCCCAGCGGTCGATCTCGGACTGACGCAGACCGGCGGGCGCGAAATCCGAGGGTGTCCACCCGCCCGCGGCGGGATCGGCCGCGTGCCGCGCGAGGGTGCGCATTACCGTCCCGAACAGGTCGGCGAAGGCGCGAACGCGGTCGGGTCCGATCAGGCTGTCGGGGAAGGAGAAGCCCGCCGTGAGCCGATCGCCGAGCACGGCGGTGTCGATCGCGAGGGACGCGTCGGCAGGCAGTCCGGAGTCGACCGGATGCGGCGCGTTCGTGAGCGCGGCGGGCAGCCACGGGCCGTTCGCCGCGGAGACCGCGCCCAGATAGGTGAAGGACAGTTGCGTGGTCTCGGCGGGCAGGTCGGCGCCCGTGCCGAAGTAGCGCAGCGGTCCATAGCCGATGCCGCCTCCGGGCACCGAAAGCATCTGTTCCTTCACGGTTTTCACCGCATCGGCGAGGGCGGATCCGCCCTCGATCGCGTCTGCGGTGTCGATTCCTTCCAGATCGAAGCGGCACGGGTAGGCGGCGGTGAACCAGCCGACCGTGCGTGAGAGATCGGCGCCGGGTACGAAATCGGTATGCCTGCCGTGGGATTCCATCCGGATGGGGACCACCGGGCAGTGATCGCCGCGCCACGCGACCATCGCGACGGTCACCGCGGTCAGCAGGATGGTGTTGGTGTCCGTGCCGTAGCGCGGCGGCAATGCCGTCACGACGGCGGAGGTCGTCGCCTCGTCGAATTCGAGGACAATGCGACGCATCGTGGACGACACATCGATACGCGGGTCGAGTGGACGATCGGTGAACAGCGGATCGGGCCCGCGCAGCAACGCTCGCCACTGATCGACCTCGGCGAGATGCTGTGCGTCGTCGGCCTTTTCGCGCAGCGCGTGCGCCCACCGTCGCACGGAGGTGCCCCGAGCGGGCAGGCGCGGCGACCGGCCCGACTCCACTTGCGCCCACGCCGCGACGAAGTCCGGGATCAGGATGCGCCAGGAGACGCCGTCCACCGCGATGTGGTGGATCACCACAACGAGGAGACCACCGTGTTCTCCCGCACCGCGATCGAGCCAGACACAGTGCAGCACGGCTCCGTTCGCCGGATCGAGGCGGTCGATCGCGGTTTCTGTCTCGCGGGTGAAGGTCGCCGCCACTTCGGCGTCGTCGGCGTCCGAGATGTCGACGCGGCTCAGTACCGTAGCCGGTTCGAAGGATTCGGGGGCGTCGGCGAACAGCCGCCACTCGCCGCCTGCGTCGCGGTACAGCCGCGCGCGGAGCATGTCGTGCTGGTCGACCACTGCTCTGAGCACGCGCCGCAGCGTGGTCGCGGTGATGCCCGCGGGCAGATCCAGCACCATGTGCTGGGCGTACCGATCGAACGACACACCGCCGGATTCGGCGCGCTCGATCAGCGCGAGCACGGCCGGAGTCGGCGGTATCTCCCCCACACCGCCACCTGGAAGTTCGGCGAGCACACGCCGCTCGGGCGCACCGGTGGTGGCGACCGCGGCCAGTCCGGCGACCGTGCGCTGTTCGAAGACTTGTGCGGGGGTGAAGTACACGCCCCGCGACTTCGCCCGGGAGACAAGGAGAATGGACATGACGCTGTCGCCGCCCATGGCGAAGAACGATTCGTCGACGCCCACCCGCTCCCGGCCGAGCACCTGCGCGAACACCTCGGTCACGGTCCGCTCCACCGGTGTCGACGGCGCACGGTACGGCGTGTGCCACGGCGCCGGTTCGGGCAGCGCCGCCCGGTCCACCTTGCCCGCCGCCGTGGCGGGGAACGCGTCGAGCACGACGATGTCGTCGGGGATCATGGCCGCGGGCAGGGTGCGGGACAGCTCCGTGCGCAGTGTGTCCGCGGCGCAGACGGCACCGGCCACCGGGACGACGTAACCGAGCAGCCTGCCGTCGGAACGCAGCGTCGCCACCGCCTGGGCGACCGTGGCGCACGCCGAGAGCGCGGCCTCCACCTCGCCGAGTTCGATGCGCACGCCGTGGCGTTTGACCTGGAAATCGGCTCGTCCCTGATATTCCAGCAGTTCGGTCGCCGCGTTCCAGCGCACGATGTCGCCGGTGCGGTACAGCCGCGCGCCGGGCGCGAAGGGATCGGCGACGAAGCGGTCTGCCGTGCGGGCGGGATCGCCGTGATAGCACCGCGCCAGTTGCGTGCCCGCCAGATACAGTTCGCCGGGCAGCCCGTCGGGGACGAGGCGTAGCCGGGCGTCGAGCACATACGCCCGCGTGTTCGACGCGACCGATCCGATCGAGATCGACACCGAATCCCGCACGCTCACCGGATATCCCGTGACCGCGCCGGTGGCCTCGGTCGGCCCGTAGAGGTTGTGCAGGCGCGCGGGGGTGGCCGCGCCGAAGCGCTGCGCCAGGGCAGGTGTGAGGGTTTCCCCGATGGTCAGCACGCGGCGAACGCAGGCCGGGAAGCCGGACACCACGTTGAGGTGATTGCTCAGTGTGGAGGGCACGAACTGGAGGGTGGTCACCGTGTGCGCGGCGATCACCCGGGTCAGTTCGGCCGGGTCGGTGTGCGCCGACGGCGGCGCGATGGCCAGCGTCGCTCCGATACCCAAGGGCCAGAACAGCTCCCAGATCGAGACGTCGAAGGTGACCGGTGTCTTCTGTAGCACTGTGTCGGTCTCGTCGAGGCCGATGTGCTCGCTCATCCACCGCAGGTGATCCACCACCGCGGAGTGTGGCACCGCGACGCCCTTGGGCACACCGGTCGAGCCGGAAGTGAACATCAGATACGCGAGATTGCCTGGGCGCAGTGGAGCGTGTCGCTCGGTGTCGCGCAGTGGTGTGCCGTCGTCGGCCGCGTCATCCGGTTCGCCCAGGTAGTGGACTGGCGCGGCGTCGATGATGAATCCGTCGTTCCGTGTGCTCAGCACCAGCACCGGCCGGGCCACCGTCAGGATGCGGTCCAGCCGCTCGGCCGGATGACCCGGTTCCAGCGGCAGATAGACGCCCCCTGCTTTCAGCACCGCGTACACCGCGACGATCGCCTCGACCGACCGCGCCATCGCCACACCCACCACGGTGTCGGGGGCGACTCCCTGCCGGATCAGGCTGCGCGCCAGACGATTCGAGCGCGCGTCCAGCTCACCGTAGGTGACCGACTCCGCGCCGCACACCAGCGCGATCGCATCGGGCGACCGGCGTGCGACCGACTCGAAACCGGTCAATGTTGTGGCGTGCGGGTCCCCGACGCGTGCCGGGCCGCCGCGGCGCATGATGCGCGCGCGTTCCTCGTCGGTGGTGAGATCGACGTGGGCGATCGGGGTCGCAGGTGCGGCGACGAGTCGGGCGAAAAGCCGTGTGAACACCGGCAGTTCGGCGTCGGGCACACCGATCCGCCAACCGTCGTCGTCGTGAACGGCGGTCGGACACTCCCTTTCGGCTGCGCCGGACATACGCTGCCGCAGCAGCGCCCCGACCTGTGCGGTGATGGCGCGGAAGTCGTGCCGCGCCATCACCGTCACGCGGATCTCGACCGCGGTCGTACCGGACCGGTAACCGACGGTCACCTCGGCCGCGCCCGTGCGGCGATGGGTGTACACCGCCAGCGCGGCCAGCACGACCGCCGCTGTTCCGCCCCCGCTGCGCCGAGCGAGCGGACCGAGTCCCGGCGTCTGCTCCAGCGGGTAGTCGAGTGCGCTCATCTCACGGGTAGGCATGGAATCCCCTCCCCGACTTGCGGCCCAGATGTCCGTCTCTGACGAGCCCGGCCAGCGCGTCCGGCACGCGATAGCGACCGTCGCCGGTGGCATCTCGCAGCACGGCGAGGGTGTCGGCCACGTTGTCGAGGCCGATCAGATCCGCGGTGCGCAAGGGTCCCATTCGATGCCCGAGGCAGCCTTCGAACAAGGCGTCGACCGTGGCGGCGTCGGTACCGGATTCGGTGATCGCGGCGGCCTCGGCGATGGCGAGCATGAGCACCCGGTTGATGACGAATCCGGGACCGTCGCCCACCACGATGCCGCGCTTGCCGAGTGCGCCGAGGAAGTCGAGCGCGGTGGCCAGGGTGCCGGGCGCGGTGCGCGCGGTGGTGATCACCTCCACCGCCTCGGTCAGCGGCGCGGGATTCATGAAATGCAGTCCGAGCATCCGCTCCGGCCGGCCGGTGCGGGCGGCCAGGTCCGCGATCGAGATGGCCGAGGTGCCCGAGGCGAACACGGCCGAGGGTGGGCACGTCCGGTCCATTTCGGCGAACACTCGGTACTTGAGTTCGACTCGCTCCGTGACGGATTCGATGACCAAGGTGGCACCGCGCAGATCCTCGACGCGCTGCGACCATCGGATACGGTCGGCAATCTCGGAGATCTCGCCCCGGCGCGGACCCCGGCCGAGCAGCACGCTCGAACGCAGCGCCACGCGGATACTGCGTCGTGCGCGTTCGGCGGCCGCGGGGTCGGGATCGACCACGGTGACGGGCATACCCGCCTCGGCCACGCACTGAGCGATGCCCGCGCCCATTGTGCCCGCGCCGACCACGCCGACCCGATGCTGTGCGGTCACGGGTGGATCTCCTGTTCGTCCATGAATGCTTCGATGCCGAGCACGGTGTCGTGCACCGGCTCGTCCGGTCTGTCGAGCGCCGCCCTCGCGAGCGCGACGAGGTCGTCGGCGATGGCCTCGGCCGAGGACCGGTCGAACAGCTCGGCCGCGTAGTGTAGATGCAGCTCGGCGGGGTGGCGCGTCCACGAGACAGCGAGTTCGATCCCGTTGTCTCCCAGGGTGACCGGCGCGCTGCCGAGGTACCGCAGTGGCGCTGTGCCGGTGACCGATGCTGGCGGATTGTCACGCAGGTTTCGCCATGTGGTGTCCGGGCGGACGGTCACGATGACGTCCCGCGAACCCTCTGGTGCATCGGGCAGGCCGATGCGCAGCCGGTCACCACCGCTGTACCAGCCGAGCAGCACGGCGTAGGCGTCGAACAGCGCGGCGTCGTAGCGCTCCGCCTCATTCCTCGCTAGATCGATTGCGCGCGTGATGGTTTCGTAGTGGTAGGCGGCGTCCTCAGCGCGTGGACGATCGGTGGGAATCGACGTCGTCGCGTCCGAGTCCCGCTGCGGTCCGGTGACCAGCGCCTCGATCGGCGGCGCGCCGGTGTTCGCCGTCATCGCCGTCAGGATCTCCAGGAAGGCGTCGCAGAGCGCGGCCACCGTCTGTGTGGTGAACAGCTCGGTGCTGAATTCGAGGCACGCGCCGATATCGCGCGGGACGTCGTCGGTGTATTCGAAAGTCACCAGCGTGAGGTCGAATTTCGCCGTGCCGGTGGGCAATCCGCCGAATTCGTTGCCCGCGGCGTGATCGAGATCGAACAGTTCCGCGCCCGCCTCGTCGATCCGCTCCATCCGTGGCGTCACCTGGTGGATGTAGAGCACATCGAACAGCGGGGTCCGCGACAGGTCACGCTGCGGCGCCAAGGCGTTCACCACGCGGTCGAAGGGGATCTCCTGGTGTTCGAGCGCACCGAAGACCACCGAGCGCACCCGGGTCAGCAGATCCGGTAGCGCCGCATCGGCGGTGAAGTCGGCGCGCAAGGCAACCGTGCTGTTGAAATAGCCGATCAGATCCTGGAATTCGCGTCGGCCGCGTCCGGTGGTCGGTGTGCCGACGACGATGTCGCGTTGCCCGCTGTACCGCGCGAGGGTCAGATAGAACGCGCTGAGCAGGACGACGAACAGCGACACCGATTCTCGGCCCGCCAGCGCACGCAGATCGGTGAGCAGCGCTGCCGGAATGGTGAACGGATACAGGTCGCCGACATAGGTTTTGCGGGCAGGTCGTGGGAAATCTGTGGGCAGCCGCAGCACTGGCGCGTCGGCGAGTGTGCTGCGCCAGTAGTCGAGTTCGTGGTCGAGCGCCGAACTCGCCAGCAGCGCGCGATGCCAGGCCGCGTAGTCGCGGTAGCGGATGGGCAGCGGAGGCAGGCGGTGCGGACGGCCCTCGCGCCGTGCGGCGTACAGCTCCGGCAGTTCGCGGCCGAGGATCGTCGGCGTCGCACCGTCGGTGACGGCGTGATGGCAGGTCAGTTGCAGCACATGGGTATCCGGCCCCACGGTGATGAGCACTACCCGCAGCAGGGCGTCTTCGGCGAGGTCGAACGGTTCGGTGGCGGCGGCGTGCACGAGGGCGCGGGCCGCGGCGAGCGGATCGGGTTCGGCGGAGACGTCGACGCGCCGGAAGTAGTCGTCCAGCCGATCGCGGATGCGCAGCACCGCGGCGCCGTCCACTTCGGCGAAGTTGTACCGCAGGGTCTCGTGGCGCTCGACCAGGTCGTCGAAGGTGCCGTGCAGCGCGTCCAGGTCGATCGGTCCGCGCAGCAGCTGGACGACCGGGTAGTTGTACAGGGTCGTGCGCGGATCGAACTGGTGGTGGAACCACATCCGTTCCTGCCCCGAGGACATGACGGGTTCGTCGTGGGCGACCAGCGCCGGAATCGGCGCGCGCTCGGCGTCGCCCGCGCGCTCGGTGGTGAGGAGTTCGGCGAAGTCGGCCAGCCGCGGGCGCTCGTAGACGTCGAGCAGTTTCGGCCGGAAGCCGTAGGTCTCCTCGATCCGGTCCACCAGCTGTACCGCGATCAGCGAATTGCCGCCGAGGGCGAAATAGTCGGCGTCCTCGTCGATCTCGTCATCGGTGTACAGCAGTTCGGCGAGGGTTCGGCGCAACCAGCGCACCGGATCGGAGTGGTCGTGCGACGTGGTGGGCGCGGCAAGCGCGGGGGCGGGTGCCTGGGTACGGGGCAGATCGACCCAGCAGCGGGATTCGCGCATCGGATGCCCCGGCAACCGCACCCGCCGGGCACGGACGGGCGCGACGGCCGACCAGTCGAGATCGACACCGTATTCGTACAACCGGCCGAGCAGTTCGTCCAGATCGGCGGTATCGGTTGCGGCGGAGACGATCTCGGCTTCCGGCACGGCATCGGCGATGAGCGCGGCCAGCTTGCCGTCCGGGCTCGGTTCCACGAACACCACCGGCCCCTCGACCATGAGGGTCCGTACCGCGCCGAGCAGCCGATCGCCGTCGATGGTGGGCGGCGCGGCGGCGAGTTCGGCCGGGTCGATCCGTTCGCGGGAGCCGAGCAGATACCGGGCGGCGAATCGTGACGATCCCGCGCTCAGCAGTGCCGCCACCGGGATTCCGCAGGCGCTGAGCCGCTCGTGCACCGCGAGCTGCCCGGCGAGCACCGTCGCGGTCGCGCCCGTGGCGGGCAACTCGGCGGGCAGACCGGTGGGCTGCCCCGCGGCGGTATCGGCCTGTGCCGGTGCGACCGGGACGGCGTCGGGAGACAGCAACAGCACCACACGCGGCGCGGTCGGCGCGCGGTGCACGCGCACCGCGGCCTTGTCCAGCGCCTCGGCGAGTTGCGCTGTGTCCGAGGCGATCACGGCGACTCGGTGCTCGTAATGGTCACGACCGAGTGTGAGTGTCGCGGCCACTTGGTGCAGCGAGGCGTCGGTGATGCGCACCGCCTCGGCGAGCCGGACGCACAGCTCGCTCAGCGCCTCGGGTGTGCGCGCGGAGACGCCGATCAGCCGGGCGCGGCGCGACGGGGGCTCGGTGGGAGCGGGCGGAGCCTGCGACACCACGCAGTGCGCGATGCTGCCACCCAGGCTGAACGAGCTGACTCCGGCGGCGCGCACCGCGTCACCGGTCCACGGACGGCTCTCGGTCAGCACTTCGATGCCCGCGGCCGCCAGGTCGAATCCGCCGGTCGGACGGGTGAAGTGCAGCGAAGGGAACAGCTGCGCCTCCGACACGCTCAGCACCGCCTTGACCAGACCAGCGATGCCCGAGGCGTGATCGAGATGACCGATGTTCGTCTTCACCGAGCCGATGGGCAGGCCGGGACCGCCGCCGAAGACGGTGCCGATCGATTCCAGCTCCACCGCGTCACCGAGCCGCGTGCCCGAGCCGTGGGTTTCGAGGTAGCCGGCGTCGCGCGGGTCGAGTCCGGCGGCCTCCCACGCCTTGGCGATCACGGCGCTCTGGGCGGTGGCGCTCGGGGTGCTGATGGTGGCGGCGGCCGCTCCGTTGTGCCGGGTCGCGCTGCCGCGGATCACGGCGTGGATCGGGGCGCGGTCGGCCAGGGCCCTGCCCACCGTGGTGAGCAGTAGTATCGCGCCGCCCTCGCCGTTCACGGTGCCGTCGGCGTCGGCATCGAAAGCGCGGCAGACGCCGCTGGGCGACATGATCTCGGAGAAGGTCGCCCCACCCCAGGACGGGGAGCCGTGCACCCGCACGGTGACACCGCCCGCCAGTGCGTAATCCGCGTCACCGCAGCGCAATTCGCGGCAGGCATGGTGCACCGCGACGAGCGCGCTGTTGCAGCCGCTGTCGACGCCGAAGCAGGCGCCGGTGAATCCGAACCGGTGCGCGATCCGCGCCGGGCCCGCGAAGGTGGCGTTGCCGAGCAGGCTCAACGGACCCGGATCGACCGCGGCGGAGTGATAGCTCGACTGCGCGGCGCTGAGCGCGACGGCGGTGACCGCCCGGGACAGGCGGTCCGTGGTGTATCCGGCGTCCTCGATCGCGCGCTGGGCCAGCACCAGGGCGAGCCGCTGCTGCGGATCGGTGACGCACGCCTCCCGGCGTGAGAGGCCGAAGAAGCGATAGTCGAAGCCGTCGATCTCGGCGAGGTGCCCCATCGGCAGGTACGTGACAGTGTCGTCCAGGCCGGTGGCGGCGATCCGTTCGGGCGACATCGGCCCCACCGAATCGCGGCCCGCGGCCAGGTTGGCCCGGAATTCCGCGAGGTCGGCGGCGTCCGGGAAACGCGCGCCGATGCCGACGATCGCGATGTCGGTGTCACGCGCGAAGGCGATGTCATGGGTGCCGGGGTCCGGCAAGGCGTGCTCCTGAGGGGTCACAGCTCGAAGGCTCGAGTGGAGACGGGTACGGAAGATGCGGCGGACTCCGCGAGTGCGGCGGCCACGGTGACGCTCGCCGCGAGCGCGTCGGCCTGGTCGCGGATCGTGCGCAGATCGAACAGCTGCCCGACCCGGACCAGGCCCGGACGGTGCTGCTCCAGCAGCAGATGCAGCATGACCACCCGGTGCGAGTTGCCGCCGACCTCGAAGAACGAGTCGTCGAGATCGAAGTCGCCGTGTTCGAGTGCGGTGGACCACAATTCGGCCACCTCGCGTTGCCCTGGCGTCCAGTCGTGGCGCGACGGCCCAGGCAGCGGCGGATCGTCGGCCCGAGCCAGCAGGGCGGCTTCGTCGAGCTTGCCCGCCACGGCGATCGGAATCGTGTCGATTGGTACGAAACGGCTCGGCACCTCCAACGGCGACAGCCGTTCGGCGCAGTGCCGAGCCAGCTCTCGGCGACCAGGCGGTGTGGTGTCGGCGCCGGGCACGACGAACGCGACGAGTTCGGCGATCTCGTCGCGGCCGGTGCGGACCACCGTCACCGCGTGCGCGACCCCAGGGTGGGTCTCCAGCACCGCCTCCACCGCATGGCGCTCCACCCGCGCGCCGCGGATCTGCACCTGACCGTCGGCGCGGCCGAGGTAGTCGATGTTCCCGACGGCGGTGAGCCGCCCGAGATCGCCGGTGCGATACATCCGCGCGCCGGGCTCGGCGGCGTATGGGTCGGCGACGAAACGGGTGGCGGTCAGCCCGGGACGCGCGGCGTAGCCGAGGGTGATCTGATCACCGCCGACATACAGTTCGCCGACGTCGCCGTCGGTCAGGGCCGTCAGCTCCGGTCCGAGCACCCGCGCGGTATTGCCGGGCAGCGGTTTTCCGATGGGCACGGTCGCGGCATCGGTGACGACGTGCCACACGCAGGTCACGGTCGCCTCGGTGGGGCCGTACTCGTTCATCAGCACGGTGCAGGGAAGTAGTTCGCGATGCCGGGCGGCCAGCGACGGGGACAGCGTCTCCCCCGCGAGGGCGACCACCGTCGGCGCGGCGGGCGCTTCGGCCAGCCGGGGCAGCAGCAGCCGGTAGTAGGACGGCGTCGCGACGAGATGGCTGACCCGATACCGGGCCGCGAGCGCACCGATCGCTGCGGCGTCCAGCAGTTCCCGGTGGGTCGGCACCACCACGGTGCCACCCCGGGTGAGCGCCCACGGACCGAACAGCAAGGCGGCGTCCGCGGTGAGCGGACAGGTCGACAGGGTGACCAATTCGCCTTCGGTGCATGGATAGTCGCGTCCGGAGATCATCGCGGCGAGGTTGCCGCGGCTGACCACGACGGCCTTGGGAGCGCCGGTCGATCCCGAGGTGGTGATGACGTAGGCGGGCGCCGTCGCGGGCGGGGGTGCGGGCAGCGGGCCGGTCGGCGAGGTCGCGCCCAGCGGAACCAGAACGGGCCGGTTCGACGCGGGCGCGAGCAACGCCTCCACCTCGTCGCACGAGGTGTGTGGCGCGCGGTCGTCGAAAATTACCGTGTTGCAACGCAAGTCGTCGACAAGCGCGCACAGTTGTGCGCTCGCCCGCCCCGGCTCGACGAGACACCAGGCCGCTCCGGCGCGCAGCGCGGCCAGCATCGCCACCACCGTCCACGCGTCCTGCCGCAGCAGACACAGCACCACGTCGCCGGGACGTACCCCCGCCCCGACCAGGCGTCCGGCGAGATCGGCTGTGCGGCGGTCGAGTTCGCGATAGGTGAGGGTCTCGCCGCCGGAGATCAGCGCGATCCGATCCGGGAACTCGGCGACCCGGCGCAGCAGACCGCTGATCAGATCGCCCGGCGGCGTCGGCGCATCCGCCGAGCGCACGAGCACGTGGGCGGTGTTCGGCACCGCGGTTCGTCGGTCGTGGCCGAGCAGCACGCGTTCCGGGTCTTGTTCCAGCACAACGAATCCAGCGAAGCGCAGCGTCACGAGCATGACCCGATTGACCTTGGTCGGCACGAATTCCGCGACGCAACGCTGTCCGCGTGCGCTCGCCCGGTCGAACAGGTGCGCCAGCAGCGCGCCGCCGACCCCGCGCGACATCACCCGGCAGGACATGAGCATCAGCACCAGCACCGAGTCCCGGCCACGGAATTCGGTGACGACGAGCCCGATCGCGCCGTACTCGCCGAACCGATCTCGCAACGTCGCGATCAGCACTTCGTGCGTGGCGGAGGCGCTCAGCTCGCGCAGCTGCTCGATGTCGAAAGTACGGCCGGTCGTGTTCAGCTGGTGGGTGCGCACCGTGAGTTCGTGTGCGCGTTCGAGATCCGCCTCGCGGGCCCGGCGCACGGTCATCACCAGCCCGAGGCCGAGCAGGAATTCGGCATTCGAACCGGCGAAGGACTGCTCGCTGGTGCGTCGACGCGCTTCGGCGCGGTAGCGCTGCCTGCGTTCGCGCGCGTCCCGGGTGACGACCGCCGGGCTGAACTCCGCGAGCCCGGGCAGCATCGACAGATCCTCGGCGGCATAGCAGCGGACCTGCGGCAGCGCGGACGCCACCTCGGCGCGTTCGACCGGATCGTTGTCGACGAAGGCGATGGCGTCCAGCCCGATGTTGAGCGTCTCGGAGATCCGTCGCACCGCTTCGGATTTGGCGTCCCAGCCGATCTGCGTCGCGCAGAACATCTCCTCCAGCCCGTGCGCCGAGAGATGCGCCAAAGCCGGAGCGGGCTCGCCGCGGCTCGCGATCGCGTGCACGATGCCGCGTTCGTCGAGCAGTCGAAGAGCCCTGCGGGCTTCCGGACGCGGCGCGTGGGCGTCGCCCTCCAGCACCACACCGTCCCACAGCGTGTCGTCCAGATCCCAGACCAGGCATTTCACTATCGCGTGCACGACGACGCCCCTTCGAGATCGTGGTCGGGCAGACGGCGCAGCAGGCTGGTGCTCCAGGCGGCGACCGGACTGCTGTTCAGCAGCAGCACGTGGTCCCCCGGTGCGCGCGTCCGCGCCGCGAGGTCGAGGTTGACGAGCATGTCCATCGAGCCGAGGTGGCCGAATCCGGCGAGATTGCGCCGGCAGGCCGGATCGATGCCGATGCCGAGCGCCTCCTCCCAGAAGGCGAACGCGCCTGCCGACAGATTCTGCATCACCACCGAACCCATATCGGCGAGCCGTAATCCATTGCGGGACAGCACGTCGGTATTCATCGCCGTGAGACGTTTGCGGCTCTCGACAGCGAGCCGGAAGCTGTAGGCGGTCTCGTCGGTACAGGTCTCGCGCCACTGTTGCCAACGCACATCGCGGTAGTCGATGCGGAACAGGTCCGCGTAGCGGCCGTCGCTGCGCACGTCGTGGTCGACCAGCTGATAACGGCCGCCGCGCCCGGTGCCGAGCACCACGGCCGCGGCTCCGTCGCCGAGGATCGTCATCGGCGCGCGGTAGCGGAATCGTGTCGGCGCGGTCGCGGCGGCCACGACGAGTACCGTGCGGCAGCGTTCGTCACCACGGAGCAGCGCCGCGGCAAGGGTGAAGGCGGCCGAGATCGACACGCATCCGAGCTCGCCGACCCCGGTGACGAAGGCGCGATCCGCGCCCAGCCGATGTTGCAGACGCGTGGCCTCGGAGGCGAGCAGGTAGCGCGGTGCGCGGCCGCCGACGACCAGCAATGCGTCGAGTTCGCTTGCCGTCACTCCCGCGCGTTCGAGGGCGTCGCGGGCCGCCTCGGCGGCGAGGTCGTGTTCCGCGTCGTCCTCGGCGCAGCGCACGGTGTCGATGCCCAGGGACAGCGCGTGCGCGCGCCGAGCGGGTGGCAGTTCCGACAGCTCGCCGAGATCGGCTACCGCGACAGCGGATTCGGGAAAAGCGGTCGACACCGGACCGATTGTGATCGCGGGCATCACCGTCACCTCCCGGCCACTACAGCCGACGCGGCGCGGGATTCCCCGACGGACCGCAGCACGAACTCACCCAGATCCTGTTCGGCGACCTCGCGGGCGCCTTCGATGATCTGCATGATCTTGGCGTCGCGATAGAAGCGCCCCGCCCGGCTACCGGGGGCACAGCCCGCGGCGCCCAGTATCTGCACCGCGCGGTCACTCGCCGACGCCGCTGCCGCCGCTGCGGCGTATTTCGCGGCGATGGTGGCGAGCTGCGCGGTCGGCTCGCGGTCGTCACGGTCGCGCGCCGCACGGGTGCACAGCGCCTCCGCGCCCTCCACGTCCACCCAGCTGCGCCCGAGCATGGCGCGCACCGACTGGTGGTCGGCAAGCCGGACATCGCTCTGGATCCGGTCGCGCGCGTGCGCCGCGGCATCGGTGAGGCATGCCCGCGCCATTCCCGTGCAGCCCCACGCGATCGTGTACCTGCCGTGGTCGAGTGCGGTTCCCAGCACGTGAGACAGGCCGAAACCCGGTCGGGCGAGGACGTTCTCGGCGGGCACCCGCGCCGCGTCGAAGGTCAGATGCGCGATGCGCGCGCCTCGCATGCCCAGCTGATCGGTGACCGGTTCGACGTGCACGCCGGGCTGGTCCGTCTCGACCAGCGCGGCGACCGGGCCGTCGTCGGATCGTCCCGCCACCAGCACCACATCCGCCAGCGCCCCGAAGGTGACCCACATCTTGCGGCCCGACACGCGGCGCTCGGGCCCCGCACCGGTGAACCGAGTTGTGATTCCCGAAAGATTGCTGCCTGCAACAGCTTCCGTTGCGGCGAGCCCCGCGACCAACTCACCACCCGTCAACGCGGGCAGCCAGCGCGTGCGCTGCTCGGCGGCGCCCCAGCGATCGACCGTCGCGGCGACCATGCCCTGCACCGTGAACAGCGAGCGCAGCGACGTGCACACCGCGCCCAACGCGGCGGCCGCCCGGCCGGTTGCCAGCGCATCCGCGCCGCGACCGCCGTAGCGCGCCGGTCGATCCATGCCGAGCACGCCCGCCTCCGCTGCGGCGGCGACCATCTCGCGGGGCATCCCCGTGCTGTCCCATTCGGCCGCGCCCGCGGCGGCGCGATGCAGCAATGCCGGTAGTTCGCTCACCTGTCCGCACCGAGGTCGGCGGTGGTCCCGCACTTGCGGGTGACGAACGCGGCGGCCCGCCGCGCGGTCCGGAAATTGTCCAGATCCAGATCGTCGATATCGATCTCGAAGTCGAAGGTGCGCTCGAGATAGGCGACGATCTCCAGTGCCCGCAGCGAATTCACCAGGCCCATACCGAAGTAGTCGTCGTCCGGTCCGAGCCGGGTCGCCGTGACCGCGCTGAAATGCCGTACCAGCCGCTCCACCAACTCCGGATGTGGTGGGGTGCCTTCGTCGCTCATCTGTTGACCGTCCTCGCCGGATATCACCGCCGGATATCCGGTCGGAAAGCTACCGGCTGGAGGTAAGTCGCGAATGCCCCCAATTCGTCTGCCACCGGTGCCCCGGGATCGGATTTGCTGCCGCGCGTGCACACTCGATGGCGCATAGCACGCTCGAGTCCGTCTTACGCTGGAGACCAACGGCTTTCGGCCGCGACGCCCGGCTGGCCGTGTCGGACCACCGCGAGTTGCGACAGCGCGGAGAACGTGAGCCGGGTGCCGACCTACTCGGCGGGCGGAGCTGCCGCCGCGCCGCGAATCCTGAACTCCCGGAGCGAGCTCAGCGTCACGCCCGATCCGGAAGGCGCGGTCAGGACTTGGAAACCGGGCAGCCGTGGGCCAGTGGGCTCAGCAGCTGGTTGTTGTCGTAGAAATGCTCGAGCTCGAGGATGCGCAGATCCTCACTGACCCTGGCAATCGTGACGCCGAACATCTCGATCGTCGCTCCGGTGGGCTGGTGCTCCCGGTACGGGCCGTCGTAGCTGCCCCAGTGCCGCCAGCGGAAGCTGACGGTGGGCGGGCCGGACAGCACCTCCAGCACCTCCCAGAAGAAGCCGTTCGGGAAGGCGGTGTGGAAGATCTTGTGTGAGCTTTCGAAGGTCTCGGCTGCGGCCTCATAGTAGGGGTTGTCGCCGATCAGGATGTTGTAGCTCCCGATCCGCGCGAATTCCTCCGCATCCTGCCAGGGGCCGCCGTTCACACGGCCGCGGTAGTGCTCGGCCACCAGCGACACCCATGTCGCCGGATCCTTCTTGTGCGAGACCTCCATCTCGAAGACCCGCACCAGATCCTCGACGATCGCTTCCAGCGATCCCGGTGCGTGTTCGGTGATCCGCTCCCGCGGCACGATCTCATCGGTCAGCCGGTAGTCCGGTGCGCCGTCGCGCCAATCCTCGGCCGCGGCGGCCGCGACCACGGCATCCCGGCCCTGCAACCACAGCGGCGTTTCGTCCGTGGGTGTCGAATCAGTTGCGTCAACTGTCATTTCGGTTCTCATCCCGTTGAAGCTATTGGACGCGAAGACCGTAACAGTCGGTCGATAAGTTGTCGCGGCGGCGCGAAGCATCGCGGATCGCGAATGCTGTTGGGCACCTGCAATATTCGTGTGCAATTCGTGCAAGTCTGTATAGCGGGGCATCATCGTGCAAGGTTGCGGAGAATCCACCGACACGTCGGAGAGCTTCGCTGGTCTTCCCGCACGAACACGGGATGCCTTGGAGGAGCGCAGTATTCGCAAGCGGGATGCTCACGGAAACCGCGGTAGAAGCCACCACCAGTGACTGTCCGGGGTGCCCGCCGGAGGGCGATACCCCGGCCCCGGCGCCACCCACGAAGCCTGCTCCCTGAAGCTCTCGTCGGCCTCCTCCAGCAACTCGACGTCGTAGCCACCGGCGTAGAACAGTGCCGGACCACCGAGTTCGTCCAGCACGAACTGCACCGCGGACCGCAATTCACACGCCGCGGACCAACTCGCCCAACCATCAGCACCGGAACCGCGCGCCTTGTCCGCGGTGGTCTCGATGTAGTTGTGGAACGCCCATCCATTCGACCGGATCAGCGCGACGATCCGCTCACGGAAACCCGCCCATTCCGAGAAAGATTCCGCTTCGCGACTCTCCCGGCACAGCGACGACAGTATCGACATTCCGTCCCAGAAGTACGAATCACGCATCGGAACCATAGTGTCCGCTTCGGATTCCCGGATCGAATTCGCCTCCACGAAGAGTTCGATCACACGCCGCATCCGCGCGGCCGCCGAGGAACGCAGCACTAGCCGATGTCGCGTCGCACGGCCGGATCGGCTTCCGCTACAGCCGATTCCCGCTCGTCCGGTGACGGCTGCGGTGCGGTCCAGCTGCCGAGCAGGCGGATCGCCTCTTCGTCGGCGGCCGTGGCCGGGGTGAAGGTGACCAAGGTGAGATCGGTGTCGCCGGGCACCGGGAAACCGTGGAACAGCAGCGTGATCACCCCGACCACGGGATGGCGCACCCGCATCGTCCCGCTGCCCTTCTCCGCCACCAGGTGCGCCGCCCACAAGGTCGCGAACTCGGGGCTCGCGACGGCGAGTTCACCTACGAGAGCCGACAATTCGGTGTCACCGGGATGACGGCCCGCGGCCAGCCGCAGGTAGGTGACGATCCCTTCCGCCTTCTCGGCCCATTCGAGATAGAACTCGCGGGCGGCTGGATCGAGGAATACCAGTCGCGCGCCGTTGGATTCACCGGTCAGGTCCCAGCCCGCACCGGCGAAGAGGCCGAGACACAGGTCGTTGGCGGCCACCACGTTCATCCGGTGGTCGAGAATGTGCGCGGGCGTTGTCGGCCACGAGTCGAGCAGGCGTTGCAGACCGGGATCGATCCGGGCGCGGTGTTCCCGGCCCGGCGCGGACCGCCGACGGGCGGCCAGCCGGAACAGGTGTGCGCGTTCGGTATCGGTCAGCCGTAGCGCACCGGCGACCGCGTCGAGCACTTCCTCGGAGACGGCGCCGATCCGGCCCTGTTCGAGCCGCACGTAGTAGTCGACGCTCACCCCGGCCGATTGCGCCACCTCCTCGCGCCGCATTCCGGCCACCCGGCGGGTGCCCGACCAGACCGCGCCCGGTTCGGGCATCCGTCGGGCGCGCTGATTGCGCAGGAATTCGCCGAGTTCCCGGTTTCTGCTCATGAGCCGATTATCGGCCACGCCCGACGGGCCAGCCTGGTACTGCCGGACCCAGGCACACCGGACCCGCGTTCACGGCGGACCTGGTTCGCCCTGGTCGCCCGGCGACACGATGGCGATGTCACCGGCACTGGCCGGGCCGAATCGAACGGAGCGAAATATGACCACTCAGCCTCTCGCCGGACGCGTCGCCGTCGTCACCGGTGCGTCCTCCGGCATCGGCGCCGCGACGGCGCGCGAGCTGGCCGCCGCAGGCGCCTCGGTGGCGCTGCTGGCCCGGCGCAAGGACCGCATCGCCGACCTGGCCGAGGAGATCGCCGCCACGGGCGGCACCGCGCTCGCGATCGCCGCCGATGTCACCGATCCGACCGCCCTGGCGAACGCGGCGGAGCAGATCGATCGGGCGCTGGGGACGGTGGATCTGCTGGTGCCCAATGCCGGTGTCATGCAGCCCGCCCTACCGCAAGCCCGGCGCACCGACCTGTGGCAGCACCAGATCGAAGTCAACCTCAACGGCGTGCTGCACACCGTCGATGCCTTCCTGCCCGCGCTGCTCACCGCGGCCGAACGGGGCGGCCAGGTGGACCTCGTCGCGATCTCCTCGCTGGGCGCCCAGGTCGCCTACCCCGGCTACAGCGTGTACTTCGCCACCAAGGCGGCCGTCAGCCACCTGGTTCGCAACTTGCGTACCGATCTGGGGCCGAAGGGGATTCGCGTCAGCGCGGTCGAACCGGGGATGACCGGCACCGAGATCGGCGGTCAGGTCGCCGACCCGGACTTCGCCGCGCAGCTGACCGAGATGGCGGGCACGGTGACGATGATGTCGCCGGACGATATCGCCGAGATCGTCGCCTTCGTCGCCAGTCGGCGGTCAGGGGTCAATATCGCCCAGCTCGCCGTGCTGCCGGTGGATATGCCGTACTGAGCCGCGCCGGTGGCCTTGCGCGCCCGCGAGCAGCGTTGCTCCTGATTTCGACACAGGCTCAGATGGCTGCGATTGTTCCGGGGGCGCGTTCGGCTCGGCTCAGTGCGCGCAGCACAGCCTGCTGTCCGTGTCGAACCACCGCGAGTCGCGACAGCAGGTCCAGCACCGGTTCGAAGACCTGCGGTGGGAACGGTGGCGTCGTGATGTCGACGCTCACCGCCAGATCGTCGGAGTGCACGACGATCTCCATCAGGCGTGTCAGCAGGAAATCGTCGAGAAGCATCGCCTTTCCGACGAATTCGACGACCCGGTCGGCCGGTTCGGCCGCCAGCGCCACCCGCTGCTGAGCGATCGCCGATTCGACTTCGCCGACCAAGGGTTTCGCACCCTCGACCGCCGCGGCCTCACCGCCGTGCCGGATGCGCACGCTGATCTCCGCGTCCACCTCGGCGTCGAACGCGGAAGCCCCGGCGAAGAACTCGGCAACCGTCAGCGGCTTCTCGTCCGGAGCCTCGGTCTCCAGCAGCCGGGACACGTGCAGGACCTGCGACCCCAGATGGCCTGCGAGCCCGTGCACGCTGAATTCCCGCAACGCGCTGGGCCGGTCCCACGCCGCGGCCACCGCTGGATCCCCAAGCAGCGCCGCCGCCGACGCCGCTGCCTCGAGGTAGGCGTCTCTGATCGCGATCAATTCCGCTGCCCTTCGACGACTTGTGAGGTGATCACTGATAGCTCGAACGTGAAAGATTCGACCGCCGAGTACATTTCGCTCCCTCGTCTTCTTCCCACCACAGAACACGAGCCGCGACGGGGAGTCAACGCCCGACCGTGCGGAAGAGAGAAATTGGCGGACGCCGCATTCTCGAACGACCGATATGCGGCATTTCCAGATGCGCCGGCTGTGTGGCACGGTCGGCGTCTATCTTGGTGGTGATCATGTTCGACCATGCGCGTGAAGGTGATACTGGATGTTGGATTACGGTCTTGATACGTCCGATGTGGAGCGCGATCGGGCTCTGCCCGACTTGGTGGCTGAAGGAGATGAGCTCGACGCCTTGGTGTCAGCGCAGGCCGACTGGTCCAACGACACGCCGGCAGTGGGGTGGACGATCGCCCACCAGATCGCTCATCTTGCTGCTGCTGATGCGAACGTTCTCATCGCGATACGAACCCCGGAGGCGTTCGACGCCGTGCTGAAGCAGGCCGAAGCCGCAGGCAGTCGATACGCTGATCTCGACGCTGCCGCGGGAGCTGCGAAACCGCGATCGGTACTGCTGGAACAATGGCGTGCCGGTCGAACCGAGGTGGCGGCGGCGCTGCGTGATGTTCCACTGGACCATGGGTTTCCGTGGTACGGCTCGCAGTTGACCGCCGCGCTGATGGTGCCGCTTCGACTGATGGAGACGTGGGCTCACGGGCAGGACGTTTTCGATGCGCTGGGTGTCTCGCGCCGTCCGACGGGTCGGCTGCGGCATGTGGCCTCCTTGGGAGTCGTAGGGCGAGAGCTGTCGTTCTACGCGGCCCAATTGCCTACTCCGGCAGAGCCGTTTCGTGTCGAGCTGACCGGTCCCGACGGCCAGACCTGGGTCTGGGGTCCAGAAGATGCCGGGCAACGGGTGCGAGGCAGTGCCCTCGACTTCTGCCTTCGAGTCACCCAACGCAGGCCACTGGCCGAGACCGACCTCGCGGCGGTCGGCGAAGACGCACGGAAGTGGCTGGAGATCGCTCGCGTTTTCCTCTGAAAAGGTTGGGTCCCTGAGCCACTGATCCAGACGTTGAAGGTCCAATCGGCTCGAAGAGTGCAGCCCGTGCGCACATCGGCATGAGCTCGCACCGTCGACGGCGAGTAGTGGCCTGAGATGTTTTCGGGCTGTTGATCTTCCGGCAGGCCAGTACCGCACTCCGACCGGGAACGTTCACCGGGTCCGGTGATCAGGTGGCCTTTGTGAGCCGCCGACCCGATGACGTGGGCGCCGCACACGGAACTCGGAATGAGGAACGGTCGCGATATCACTCAGTCCCTATGCGGCAGGCGTGGGTTCTGGGCCCGGGGAGGGGGCGGTGGCCCAGGCACCGGGACCGGCGGTTGCGATGCTGGAGCTGGCAGTGAATTTGCGAGCAGAACGGATACCGCCGCAGGTCCGAAAAGGCCGAATGCCAGACCGAACCCGACCACAACGTGGACCGTGCCCCCATTCCACTCGCCTGGGTACCGCGCCTGGACAGCAGCATCGGTGCGACGACGGCTTCGGGCCGGTCGTCCTGGGCGTCAACGGTCCAGTGTGGTTTCCCGGTGAAGGTGCTCGAGCTTGTGGGGGTTGCGCACGTAGTAGAGCCCGGTGACCAGGCCGTTGTCGATCCGCACCGCGACGACGCCGTCGATCTCTCCGTTGAGTCGGATGACCAGTGCAGGCCAGCCGTTGACGTGAGCGGGTTCGGCCGAGGACGGCCCACCCATCCAGCCCGTGCCGCCGCTCACCACACGTAGCACGCGATCGGCGCCCACGATGGGCCGCAGCGTTGCCTGCTTGACTCCGCCGCCGTCGCCCAGGAAGACGACATCCGGCGACAGGATGTCGAGCAGGCTCTGTAGATCGCCGGCTTCGACGGCTCGTTGGAACGCTCCGAGCGCTTGCCGGGCCTCGACCGCAGTCACGGCTCCGCGCGGCCGGCGCGCGGCGACGTGTGCGCGAGCGCGATGGGCGATCTGGCGGACCGCGGCCGGGCTTTTGGCCACGGTGTGCGCGATCTCGTCGTAGGCGATGCCGAACACTTCGCGCAGCACGAATACCGCTCGCTCGGTCGGGGCGAGCGTTTCGAGCACCAGCAGCATCGCCATCGAGAGGTTGTCGGCCAGCTCGACGTCCTCGGCGACGTCGGGCGTGGTGAGCAGCGGCTCGGGCAGCCAGGGGCCGACGTAGGACTCCCGGCGGCGGCCCAGGGTGCGCAGTCGCCGGATCGCCTGCCGGGAGGTGATCTTGACCAGGAAGGCGCGTTGATCGCGCACCGTGCCGAGATCGACGGCTGCCCATTGCAGCCAGGTCTCCTGCAGGACGTCCTCGGCGTCGGCGGCTGAGCCGAGCATCTCATAGGCAATGGTGAACAGCAGGTTGCGGTGGGCGACGAAGGTCTCGGTGGCGGGGGCGGTGCGTTCGCCGTCGCTCATGGTGTGGTCCTGTCTGCCGGGCTTCGTCGACGATGTCATGCATCAGTAGCGAGCACCGACCGCTGTGTGACACCCGGACGTGGTGGTGCTCGTCACAGGGCCGCGCCGTCACAGGTGCGCGGCTGCCGGGCACTTGTGTTCGCCCCACTACCCTTCTCCAGCTTCTAGGAAGGACAACCGTCATGCGTATCACCGTCTTCGGCGCCAATGGTCCCACCGGTCGTCTGCTGACCGGTCAGGCACTGGCTGCCGGGCATCAGGTCACTGCGGTCACCCGGCAGCCGAAATCGTTTCCGCTGCACCATGATCGGCTCGAGGTGGTGGGCGCCGACGTGCTCGATCCTGCGGCCGTCGATGCCGCCGTGGCGCAGCGGGATGCGGTGCTGTCGACGCTCGGGGTACCCGCCGGGAAGGAACCGATCAGCACCTATTCGCGCGGTGTGGCCAATATCGTCGCGGCGATGCAGCGGCATCGGGTGCGTCGGCTCGCCGTGGTCAGCTCCAGCGGGGTCGATCCACACCCGTACTCCGACGGTGGGATCCTGTTCAACCGGGTGCTGCTCCCGTATGTGACGCGGGTGCTGGGCAAAACCCTCTATGACGACATGCGGCGAATGGAAACGCTGATCCGCGCCACCGATCTGGACTGGACGATCGTGCGCCCGAGTGGGCTCTACCACCTGCCGTCGGTCACCGACTACACCGTCGTCGAAGGCCACGCCGACGGACGGTTCACCGCCCGTGTGGATCTGGCGGCGAGTCTGCTGGCCGTGCTGGACGACGACCGCCACCTGCGCACAGCGGTCGGCGTCATCACCACCGTAGACAACCCCACGCTGTTCCGGTGGATTCGTCGCGAAGCACTGGCCCGACAGTAAGGACGGTTTCGGCGCAGCGACACGGGCGGGTTGTCACGGCTGCCAGTCCGCTGCCTTGGGTCGCCAGTCAGCGGCCCACGCGTCGAGCTGGGCGAGACATTCGAGAAGGGTCCTGCCCTGTCCGGTGAGCAGGTAGCCCTCGCCGGCGTGCTCGACGAGGTCGGCCTGCCCAAGCTCACGAAGCCTGTCTGCCAGGACGCTCGAGGAGACGCCGTCGCATCGCTGCTGTAGTTGACGGAAGGTTGGAGTCGAGTCGTCTCGTAGCTCCCACAGGACTCGCAGCGCCCAGCGCCGGCCCAGGAGGTCGAGGAGCGCCATGATCGGGCGGCCCGTGCGTGAGCCGCGGACCTTGCGGCCGGGGAGTGGTGTTGGTCCTGTCATCTGCTTCCCTTTCCGAAGCATCAAAGCTAGCATGTGTTAATGCCTCTGAAATCGAAGCAACCACGAATCGAACCGCTTTCACCGCCGTACGACGAAGAAGCCGGCGCAGCTCTCGAGCTCCTCGGGCATTCACCCATCCAGCTGTTCCGGGTGTGGGCACGGCGGCCGGAGCTCGCTCGCTCCATCGCGGGCTGGGGAAGCTATTACTTCTCCCGGCGCTCCGCTCTCACCCTCCGCCAGCGCGAGCTGGTCATCGACCGGACGACCGCGCTGTGTGGCGCCGACTACGAATGGGCCGTGCACGTCGCGGGCTTCGCCGAGAAGGCGGGACTCGACGCCGCACAGCTCAGGTCCCTCGCGACCGGAAAGCCCGCGGACGCCTGCTGGGACGCGACTGACCGTGCCGTGCTCGAAGCGGTCGACGAGCTCCATGCGACCTTCGATCTCTCCGACGAGACCTGGGCGAACCTGGCCGCCGTCACCGATGAAGATGCCGCGCTCGAGCTGGTCCTGATCTGCGGTTGGTACCACGCCATCTCATTCGCCGTCAGGGCGCTCCGCCTGCCTCCCGAACCCGGCACCGAGTCGATCGCCGCGTTGGTAGGGATGGAAAAGGAAGGCGCGGGTCCAGAGTAGCGGGGAGTCGACGCTCGGCCGTGTCGAAGAGATACCCCCTACGCTCCAAGTCCCGCGCGGAGCATTCCGGCGATCTGCAAGACGGCGTCACGCGCGCTCGGCACTACCGTCATGTTGAGGAAACCGTGAATCAATCCCGGAGCGCGTTGCAGCACAACCCGATTCCCGGCGGCGCGCAGTGCGGCGGCATAGGCCTCGTCCTCGTCGCGCAAGGGGTCGAAGGCCGCGGAGATAAGGATGGCCGGTGGCAGACCGGACAGATCTTCGGCCAACGCGGGTGAGGTGCGCGAGTCGGAACCGTCGGCGTTCCCCGGCCCCGACAGGTAGTGCCCACGGCACCACTGCCGATCGTCGTCGGTCAGATAGAAGCCTTCGGCGAACAGTTCATCAGAGGTGGTCCGGGCCTCTGTGAGATCGATCGAGGGGTACAGCAGGAGTTGCAGCGCGGGGACCGGGCCGCCCTCGCGCGTGGTGACCTGAGCGATCGCGGCACACAAGGTCGCACCGGCGCTGTCTCCGCCGACTGCGATGCGCTCCGGGTCGGCGCCGAGTGCCGACGCGTGCGCGACAGCCCACCGGAATGCGGCCAGCGCGTCGTCGACCCCGGCCGGGAACGGATGCTCGGGTGCGAGCCGATAGTCGACGGACAGAACCTGCACCTCGGCGTAACGGCACAGCATGCGGCACGGCTCGTCGTGGGTGTTCACGTCGCCCAGCACGTACCCGCCGCCGTGGAAGAACACCAGCAGAGGCGGCGCGCCGGAGGTGCCCGACGGGAACGGCCGGTAGTGCCGTGCGCGCAGCGGACCGTCGGCGCCCTCGATCTCGATATCCCGGACGCCGCCGACCTCGGTCCTGTCGAGCGTGAACGCCGCCGCCGTGTGCCGAACGCTCGCGCGCGCGTCGGTGACATCGGGTCGGCCCCGCCGCAAATCCGGAACGAGCGTCGCGACGCCACGCAGCTCCAGCAGTCGCAGCGCGAGCTGGATCCCCGGATCGAGCTCTTGGCCATCGACGCGGACCTGCGGCCTCCCCGACAGGCGCAGCCGAAGCCAAGACGGCGCATGCAACAGCCGCCTGCCGATCCGCGCCACGAGCCGGTCGACGACGGACACAGCCTCCGCAGGCAGCGGCGGCAGCTCGTCGATGGTCGCGCGCCCTGGAGTGGGACGCGTCGACTCGATCACCCGTTCGCTCTCGCTGTTGCTCACGACGACCTTCCTCGGTGCGTGGCGACTCGAATTCCGTAATTTCTACGATGCACCTCCGACCGGACCTATCGCTAGAGCAATCTGTGCTCCGAGGTCAACCGTGCCACCCCTTCCCCGGTGAGCTGTTCCAGCGCAGCCGCGCGACCGGTCACCAGCAGCAGCAAGGCCGTCGAGGACCCCTCGATCACCGGTCCGTCACCGACGGCCCACTCGTCGTCGGTGGCCACGAGCCGGTAGCCGGCGAACTTCTCGCGGGCATGGAACGGGGAACCCATCACCCAGACGCGTTCGATGGCCGATCGCGCGGCGGCGACCGGCATAACCCGCGCGATGCCGAGGGGGACGGCGATGTCCTGGCCGTGCACGAGCACATCCATCAGCCGGTCGGCCGGGGTCGTGCCGAGAGCCGCGACCCGTGTGTCGATGCTGTCGCTCAGCTCGGCGAGCAACTGCGCGGTCGTGCGGCGCTGCGCGTGACGAACGGCGGTGTCGCGGATCAGCCGATGGAGATCGCCGCGGGCGCGAATCAGATTGACCAGGATCGAGCCGAGATTCGGCCGGGCGGACAGGATCACGTGCGCGACGACATCACGCACCCGCCAGTCCGCGCACAGGGACGCGTGGTCCCAGGCCGCTTCCGGCAGCGACGTCAGCAGTTCGACCATGGTCGCGCGCTCGGTGGCGACAGCCAGCCAGATCTGCTCGGTGGTCATCGGTTCGTAGGCGGCCATTCGCATTCTCCTTCTCCCGGTGGACGTTCCAGTACGGTAGGAATTCCAGTGGGGTGGAGGTTCCAGCGATTGTGACCGAGAACACGCGCCGTGACGGCTTGGTGAGCATCGGAATGTTGTCCCAGAAGACCGGCGTGCCCGTCCGCACCCTGCGCTTCTACTGCGACGAAGGCATACTCCAGCCGCACCGCAGCTCGGGCGGCCACCGGCTGTTCGATCCGGTGACCACGGTCGATCGGGTGCTGTTGGTGCGCAGGCTTCGCGGTCTCGGCCTGAGTCTCACCACGATCGTCGGCGTCCTCACCGACGCCGTGTCGATCACCGAGGCCGTGGCCGCCGAACGGACCGCGCTCGACACCGAATTGGGCGCACTGCGATGGCGGCGGGCCTCGCTGGTCGCCGTCGAGGACGCACCACCGATGCGACGAGCCGCGCGCTTGGCACTGCTCGCCACCGTGCACGACCGCCACACCGCCTACGACGGCCTCGTCGGATTCTGGCGACGACTGCTCGCTCCCCTGCCGTCGGACATGTTCGACGGGTTCGTGGGCATGAACATCCCGGCCCCGCCGACCGATCCGACTCCCCGTCAAGTCGTCGCCTACGCCGAACTCGTCACCGTCACCAGCGATCCGGCGGCGGCGCCCGCGATGTCACGCCAGCTCTGGCGGCCCGACCCCACTGGCATCCACGACAAACGAGAACTACTGACCGGAGTCGCCGAAGCCTGTGCGATCGCAGGGCCACTGGTCGTCGGCCACGTCGAACCGCGGCCGGGAGCCGAGCTCGATCAATTCCTCGCCGCCCACGCCACCGCGCGCCGCGAACGCGACACACCGCGCTTCCGGCAGCGAATGCTGCACGGCGGCAACGACACCGATCCGCGCATCCACCGGTACTGGAAGCTCACCACCGACATCACCGGAGAAACCACCGCCGGAGCCGCCCATTACTGGCTGTACCGGGCGCTCGAACGAGCAACCAGCCCTGCGGCACCGGTGCCGTGAGGTCTCGACAACCTACCCCGATCGACAGGCACGGCGAGAGGGTCGCCGACCGAGAAGGTCACCGCACGCCACCGACCCACGAACTCGCAAGCAGCTGACAACCTCTCCAGGAAAGGCCACCATGACCGACTCGCCCGAAAAGTCGAACGGCGGCTTGTTCACCGGAACCGCCTGGCATTACGCCCGCTATCGGCCGGGCTATCGACGGCTTACTCCGCATCGCTGGTAATCGACGCGAGAAAGGTTGCCGCCGAGGCGGCTTCGGGCACCCCTGCACGCCGGTAGATTTCGACGGCAGCACGCAGATCGTCCACCGCTCGTGCTCGATCGCCGAGTGCGAATCGGCTGCGGGCGAGACCTTCCAGGGCTCGGGCCTCCTCGAGGCGTCCGCCGGTTCGGTGACCGAGCTCGAGCGCTTCGGCGTAGTGCGCCGCGGCTTGTTCGTGCACACCGATCGCGGTGAACAGCGCGCCGAGCTTGTTCGAGACCGTCGCGTGGCCGAACGCGTCGCCGAGTTCTGTGAAGATGCGCAGCGACTCGTCGAAGCGGGCGGCCGCGTCGGCGTACTCCGCTGTCGCCACGTGCACCGAGCCGAGCTCGGCGAGCGCCTCGGCCTCGGCGTGCCGATAGCCGAGATCGCGGCAGATCCGCAGCGCCTGCTCGTGGAGATCCCTTGCCGCACGGTAATTCCCGACCGACCGCGCGACGACTCCGAGACCGTTCGCCGCGTCGGCTCGACCTTCCGGATGTGCCAGGTCACGATAGAGCTCGGATGCTTGCTCGAGATGCCCGTTCGCCGCGCGGTGATCGCCGAGCGCGGCGTAGGCCATCCCGAGTTGCAGGAGCGCGTAGGCCTCACCGAGACGCACACCGACGTCTCGATAGAGCGATCTGCTCTGCGTGTGCAGCTCCAAGGCCGCGGTCGAGTCGCCGGTCAGTCTGATGGCGACTCCCCGATTGTTCAGTGCGGTGGCTTCGCCGTAACGGTCACCGAGCAGGCGGTAATAACGCAGCGCCTCTTCGTGCAAGCGCGATGCTTCGCCGTGATCGCCGGTCAGTCTCGCCACGATGCCGAGACCCTGTAGAACGCCCGCCATCCCCCGTCGGTCGCCGAGCTCCGCGTAGATCGCCAGAGCCGCTTCGTGCAACTCCGCGGCCTGGGCGTGACGACCTCCGGCCCGGTGCACGATGGCGAGGCTGTTGAGCGCGGACGCCTCACCGCAGCGGTGGCCTGTTTCGCGATAGATCGTCAATGCTCGGCCGTGCAGTTCGGCGGCCTCCGCGTAGTCCTGATCGTCCGAGAACCAGCGTGTGGCCCCGAAGTTGTTGAGCGCGTTGGCTTCACCATGACGGTGTCCCAGCTCGCGATAGATTGCGAGCGCCGCTCGATGCGCGTCCGCCGATTCGGGGTACCGGCCAGTGAACCGGTAGACGACACCGAGACTGTCGAGCGCATCGGCTTCCGCGGACCGATCACGCAGCCGACGCGCTGTCTCCACCGCCAGTCGGTGCAGCCGGACCGCTTCGCCCCATGGTCCGTCCCGTTCGACCAGACTCGCCAGGGACGCGGCCAGCATCGCGACCCTGCGCGGGTACTTCGACGCCGCGAGGTCGAGGCAGGCCAATAGGTTGGCGCGCTCGAGTCGCATCCACGCCAAAGCGGCGCGCTCGTCGTCGAATTCCGGGCCCGATTCGGCACGCTGCGCAGGCTCGACGGATGTCGTCGTGGGTTGGTGCAAACGGGTCAGGAGCCGGCTCGCGGCCGCCGAGCGGGACTCGAAGTAGCCGAGCAGTCCGGACAAGGCTCGGTCGATCACCTCGGCCGATTCCGTGGCGCACAGCGTGCGTGCGTATTCCCTGAGCAGGTCGTGAGATCGGTAGCGGCCGCGAACTGTCGCCTCGAGCAGGTGGTCGGCATACAGGGCTTCCAATTCGCGACGCGCCTGGCCGGGTGCGCAGTCCCACAACGCCGACGCCGCGGCGACATCGAGCTCGCTGCCGGGGTGCAGGCCGAGCCATCGGAACAACTGCTGCCGTCGAGCGGGTAGACGGTCGTAGGACATCGTGAACGCGATCCGCACGGCGCGGTCGCCGACATCGAGTTCGTCCAATCGGCCGTTGTCGAACGCCGCGAACTCCTCGGCCAGCTCGGCGATGCTCCAGGCGGGATGATGCGCGACACGACCGGCGAGCAACACGATCGCCAGCGGCAAGTACCCGCACAGCGCCACGATGCGCCGTACCGCCGCGGCGTCGGCGTCCGCGCGCCGCTCCCGGTTCGCCATCGCGGCGAACAGCTCCGCCGCGGGCTCCGGTTCGAGCAAGGACAGGGGAAGCGGCGTCGCTCCGTCGAGCGCGACCAGCCGTCTGCGACTGGTCACCAGCGTGAAGCACCCGCCGCCCGTCGGAAGCAAGGGTTCGATCTGGTGGACGTCTCGTGCGTCGTCCAGTACGAGCAGAATGCGCTTGTCGCTGGAGCGATCTCGCCACAGGTCGCGCCTGCCGGGCAAACTCTCCGGAATGCTCCCGGGGTCCATGCCCATGCCGATCAGCAGCCGTGCCAGCACGTCGTCGGGGTCGACAGCGCTGTGGCCCGGAGTGTGCGCGTGCAGTTCCACGAAATACCGGCCGTCGGGGAAGGCGGGCGCCAGCCGATGCGCCGCGCGCGTGGCCAATGCCGTCTTCCCAACGCCTGCCATTCCGTCGACGGTGACGATCCGCGACGGACTGTCCCGGTCCGCGAGGCGCAGAATCCGCTCCAGCGCATCGTCTCGGCCGAGCAGCGCCGCGACATCCCTGCGCAACGCGCTCGTCACGACGGGACGCGATGTCGGCACGAGTGAGCGCACCGGATCGTCCTCCGGCTCGACCGGGCCCGGAGTGACAGCGCGCTTGCGCGCGTCGCGGCGCAGCTGCTGCCAGCTCGACAGCGTTCGCCCATCCAAGGCACGGCCGGCGGGCACTCGCCCGGACCTGCCGTACAGATAGCGCAGCACGGTCTCGAATCCGCGTTCGTCGCGCGGCACGACGACCGCGTCGTCGTCGGCGTGGAACCAGCCCGACAAGGTGTTGACCGGGACCGCGCCGCCGATCGCCCGCGCCATCGCGGTCGGCGACGGCGCCCCTGCCGCCGCATGCAATTCGCGCCATCTGGCGAGGAATACCGCCCGCGCAGAATCCCCGTCGCTCACCGGCGCGGTCCCCGATCCGGCTCGGCCCGACTCGGTACGAGTCGCGAACCCGTGAAACCGCCGCCGACCTGGGCACGGCCGCACGGAATCGGCTTCGGCGGCTGGTGATCATCGACGTTCGCGAGCTGTATGGAGACCAGCACTTTCACCACTCTCCCGAATGGAAAGCCATGTCGCTCATCACGAAAGCCTTGCTGATGACCTCCGCGGTCTCGAGCGCCCTCGTCGCGGGCATGGTGGCCGCCTTGCTCGCCAAGGCGGACGGAGCCACCGTGTGGGCGGCGATCCGCGCCGGAGGCGTCGGCTTCGGCGCCACCCTGACTCTCCTCATACTCACCATCACCACCTGCGCGATCCTCTGAACAGAGTCGCATACGACCGGTCCAGCGGCGTCAGTGCCGGGACGACTCGCCGAAGACCTGGCAGGCATTGTCCGACAAGCGATACACACCACCGCGCAACCATTGGTCGTGCCATGCGGCAGCTTTCGAAAGAACACCGGGAAACCGGTCAGCCGGATGGTTGCACGGTCACCTTCACGTTCTTCACGATCGGCTGGTCGCTCTGTGTGCTGTAGTCGCCGATGGGGCACAGTACGTTCATTTCCGGCATGTAGCCGACCGCGTCGAATGTGACGCGGCCACGCCGGTGCGGCTCAGCTGCGCGTCGCCGCGCGAAGGCGAGCGGTCGCGATCGCGCGCCGCGCGTCGGCGGCGGGTAGCAGACGGCAGGCGTGCTCGTGAATCTCGCTGTCCGTGAGGGCTTTCTCGCCGTATCGCAGCGCCAGCGCGGGGTCGTCCGAGGCCAGGACCGCGGTGCGGACGCCGACCTCCAGGTACTCGCGCCATTCGACGATGCCGGGTGTCTGCGAACCGGGAAGCAAGGGACCGCGATACAACCGGACCGCGGTGGCGGTGTCCCCGGCCGCCAGCGCGGCGAGGACGTCGGCGGCGTCGCACGAGAGCGGGGTCGCCAATCGGTAGATACGGCTGGTGATGTCGCCGACCGTGGTGCGGCGCAGATGGGAGACGTCGGCCTTCACGGTGCTCGCCGCGGGCGCGCGGTCGCCGTAGATTGCCAGCTGCAATCGCTCCGGCGTGAAACCGTCGGGTTCCAGCGCGAGCAAGGTCAGAATCTCGAAATGTCTGCGTCGCAGTGGGATTCGTTTGTCTTCGCGCATCAGTTCGGCGCCGCCGAGACAGGTGAGCCTGGGGCCGGGCGCGAGTGCCCGCCTGTTCTGCTGCAATTTCGCCTCGATGGCGGTGGCCAAGGTCCGCACGGTCGACATGGCGAGCGGGTGCGACCGGTCCCACGTGGTGGACAGGTCGAGCACCCCGAGCTGCCGTCCGTCCGCGCCGCGGATCGGCGCGCAGTAGCAGACCCACTCGTGCAGTGCGGCCACCAGATGCTCCGCGGCGAACACACTGCTCGGCTGCCCGGTGCGCAGGGTGAGCGACAGTGCGTTGGTGCCCATGTGGATCTCGTCCCATCGACCGCCCGGCGCAAAGCCGACGCGTTCGGCGCGCCTGCGCATCACCGCCCCGCCGTGTGACCACAGGATGGTGCCGTCCTCGTCGGTGACGGCGGCGACGAAATCGGAATCATGGGTGATGGCGTGCAGGTGGTCGGACAGTTCCGACATCGGCGCGCGCAGTGGGGATTCGGCCCAGCGCCTGCCCACGTCGTCACCGGCGGCGGGAGCGCAGTTCAGTTCGGGATCGACGGTGCGCCGGGATCTCATCCAGGACTGGGCCACTTCGCCGCGCAGCTGGGAGCTGTCGATCCCCGCGGCCGCCGCGCGGGCGGGCACCCAGCGCGCCCATTCCTTTTCCAACGCGGCGCGGCGCTGCGAGAGGGAGTCGTGTCCTGCCATCTCGCGACTGCTTCCCTCCGTCCTCGGCCGTCCGCGGTTCCTCGCTGCGTTCGTCCTCGCACGGCCGCAGGAAGCCGCGATCCTCGCCGCACCGAGGGTAACCCGCGCGCGCCGCGAATACCGGAGGTCGGGGAAAGGCGGTCGCGCGCCCGGCTCCGGCACTGGCGACGAGGCCGATGCCGGAGCCGGGCGCGTTGTCTTCGCTAGGAGTTCGCGGCGTCCGGCGCCGTCGAATCCGCGCCGCGCGGCGGTGGCGGCTGCGCCTCCAGCGCCGCGGTCTCGGCGTCGGTGAACAACCGCGAGCGGATCAGGAACCGCACGCCCTCGGGCGCTTCCAGCGAGAACCCGCCGCCGCGCCCGCTCACCACGTCCACGGTGAGATGGGTGTGACGCCAATAGCGGAACTGATCGGCGCTCATCCAGAACGGCGTCGCCATCGACAGGACGCCGAGCAGCACGTCCGACGCTCCGACGCGAAAGTCGCCGCGCGGGTAGCACATCGGCGCACTCCCGTCGCAGCACCCGCCCGACTGGTGGAACATGACCGGGCCGTGCCGCTCGATCAGACTGCGCAGCAACGCTTCCGCGCGTTCGGTCAGCCCGACCCGCTCGACGCCGTCGGGCATCAGAAAAACCCGGCCTTCGCGGTCGAATAGCTGACGAGCAGGTTCTTCGTCTGCTGGTAGTGGTCCAGCATCATCCGGTGGTTCTCGCGGCCGATGCCGGACTTCTTGTAGCCGCCGAACGCGGCGTGCGCCGGGTAGGCGTGGTAGCAGTTCGTCCACACCCGGCCCGCCTTGATGCCGCGGCCGAGCCGGTAGGCGGTGTTGCCGTCACGCGTCCACACCCCGGCGCCGAGCCCGTACAGGGTGTCGTTGGCGATGGTGAGCGCCTCGTCGACGGAGTCGAACGCCGTCACCGACACCACGGGACCGAAGATTTCCTCCTGGAAGATCCGCATGTCGTTGCGGCCCTGGAAGATCGTCGGCTCGATGTAGTAACCGCCCGCGAACTCCTCCACCTTGCGCGGCCCGCCGCCGGTGAGCAGTTCGGCGCCTTCCTGCTTGCCGATGTCGATGTAGGACAGGATCTTCTCGTACTGGTCGTTGCTGGCCTGCGCGCCGATCATGGTGCTCTCGTCGAGCGGATTGCCGCCCTTGATGGCCTTGGTGCGCGCCACGCAGCGGCCCATGAATTCGTCGAAGATCGAGCGGTGCACCAGCGCCCGCGACGGGCACGTGCACACCTCGCCCTGGTTGAGCGCGAACATCACGAAACCCTCGACCGCCTTGTCCAGGAACTCGTCGTCCGCGGCGGCCACGTCGGGCAGGAAGATGTTGGGGCTCTTGCCACCGAGCTCGAGCGTGACGGGAATGATGTTCTCGCTCGCGTACTGCATGATCAGCCGGCCCGTGGTGGTCTCACCGGTGAACGCCACCTTGGCCACCCGCGCATTGGACGCGAGCGGCTTGCCCGCCTCCACGCCGAAACCGTTGACCACGTTGAGAACACCCGGCGGCAGCAGGTCCGCGATGAGCTCGACGACCTTCATGATCGACGCGGGCGTCTGCTCGGCGGGCTTGAGCACCACGCAGTTTCCCGCCGCCAGCGCGGGCGCGAGCTTCCACACCGCCATCAGGATCGGGAAGTTCCACGGGATGATCTGACCGACCACGCCCAGCGGCTCCTGGAAGTGGTAAGCGATGGTGTCGGCGTCGATTTCGGAGATGCTGCCCTCCTGGGCGCGGATCGCCCCGGCGAAGTAGCGGAAGTGATCGACCGCCAACGGCAGATCGGCGGCCAGGGTTTCGCGGACGGGCTTGCCGTTGTCCCAGGTCTCGGCGACCGCGAGCGACTCGAGATTCTCCTCGATCCGGTCGGCGATCTTGTTGAGGAGATTCGCGCGCTGGGTGGTCGAGGTCGCGCCCCAGGCGTCGGCGGCACGGTGCGCGGCGTCGAGCGCCAGCTCGATATCGGGCGCGGTCGACCGCGCCACCTCGCAGAACACCTCGCCGTCCACCGGCGACGGGTTCTCGAAATAGCGGCCCTCCACCGGCGCGGTCCACTCGCCCCCGATGAAGTTGTCGTAGCGGCGCGCGTAGTCGACGACGCTGCCTTCGGCACCGGGCTTGGCGTAGGTCATGGCTGATACTCCTCGCTGAGTCACGGATCGGATCACACGACATGTCGTGGTGCGGATCACTCTCGCGCGCGTGGGTTGAGACAAGGTTGAACCGCGCCGCCCGCCGCCACGCGAAGGATTCTCCGTTACGACGCAGGCGCGATGTGCTGCGGAGTAGCCTCGAATGAGGCCAACTCCGAAAAGCCGAGGCCACGATGCACGAAATGGCGATAACTCAGAGTGTCGTCGACGCCGTGTGCGAGCATGCGGCGGGCCGACGGGTACACAGCGTCACCGTGGAAGTCGGAGCGCTGTGCGCGATTGTGCCCGAGGCGATGCGGTTCTGCTTCGAGCTGGCGACCGAAGGGACCGAGGCGGACGGTGCGGCGCTCGTCATCCAGACGGTGCCCGGCACCGCGGTCTGCCGGTCTTGCGGCGCCGATTTCGACCTCGCCGACCTGATTCTGCTCTGTCCGTGCGGCAGCGCCGACGTCGAGGTCAGATCCGGGCGGGAGCTTCGAATACGAACGATGGAGGTGAGCGAACCATGTGCGCAACCTGCGGATGCGGCGGCGATTCGGCGGCCATGATCACGGTCCTCCGCGACCAGCCGCACGAGCACGATCAGCACCACCACGAGCACGAGCACCATCAGGGCCATGGCCACTACCACGAGCACGACGACCCGCACGGCCACGATCACGACCACGCGGACCACGTGCACGTGCCGGTCACCGAGACGGTGACCTTGGAGCAGAAGGTGCTCGCCAAGAACGATCGGCTGGCGCAGCACAACAGAGAACGGCTGCGCCGCAGCGGCATCGTGGCCCTGAACATCACCAGCTCGCCGGGCGCGGGCAAGACGACGCTGCTCGAGCGCACCCTCGGCGATCTGGACGATCGCCCCGTCGCGGTGATCGAAGGCGACCAGGAGACGTTGCTGGACGCCGAGCGCATCAAGGCGACCGGGTGCCGGGTCGTGCAGATCAACACGGGCTCGGGTTGCCATTTGGATGCCGAAATGTTGCGGCACGCGCTGGACGAGCTCGACCCCGCGCCGGGCACGCTGCTGTTCATCGAGAATGTCGGGAACCTGGTGTGCCCCGCGCTGTTCGATTTGGGAGAACTCGCCAAAGTCGTGGTGTTCTCGGTGACCGAGGGCACCGACAAGCCGCTGAAATATCCACACATGTTCGCGGCCGCCGATTTGGTGGTCGTCAACAAAATCGACCTGATTCCCTACGTCGATTTCGATCTCACCCGGTGCGCGGAGTACGCGCACTCGATCAATCCCGGCGTGCCGATTCTGCCGGTGTCCGCGATCACGGGCGAGGGCTTGCCTAGCTGGTACGCGTGGATTTCGGGGCAGTTGTCCCCGCCGTCCGCCTCCCTTGAGGAAGCTACAACCCCCGCCTAGACTGACGTGACGAGTGTCACATTCCGTACGGTCTTACCACTGAGACGTCTGTACGGCGCTCCAGCTTCGAAAGGTGGCATTTGATGCCTACTCAGGAAGCAGTCAAAGCCGAAGATACGTTGATCCACGTTCTCTGGATCAATGCCGGCCTCAGTTGTGACGGTGACTCGGTGGCGCTGACTGCCGCTGCCCAGCCCAGCATCGAGGAGATAGCTCTGGGTGCGCTCCCAGGTCTCCCCAAGGTCGCCGTCCATTGGCCGCTGATCGATTTCGAATGCGGTCCGGCCGGTGGGGCCGACGATTTCCTCGAATGGTTCTTCAAAGCCGACCGCGGCGAACTGGAACCGTTCGTCCTCGTGGTCGAGGGATCGATCCCCAACGAGCAGCTCCACACCGAGGGCTACTGGTGCGGGTTCGGCAACAACCCCGATACCAACCAGCCGATGACGACCAGCGAATGGGTGGATCGCCTCGCCCCGAAGGCCACAGCCGTGGTGGCCGCGGGCACCTGCGCTACCTACGGCGGCATCCACGCGATGGCCGGAAACCCGACGGGTGCGATGGGCGTGCCGGACTATCTCGGGTGGGAGTGGAAGAGCAAGGCCGGTATTCCGATCGTGTGCGTGCCGGGCTGCCCGATCCAACCGGACAACCTCTCCGAGACCCTGACCTACCTGCTCTACATGGCAACGGGCCAGGCGCCGATGATCCCGCTCGACGAAGCGTTGCGGCCCAAGTGGCTGTTCGGCGCGACCGTCCACGAGGGCTGCGATCGCGCCGGGTACTACGAGCAGGGAGATTTCGCCACCGAGTACGGATCGCCGAAGTGCATCGTGAAGCTCGGCTGCTGGGGCCCGGTCGTGAAATGCAATGTGCCCAAACGAGGTTGGATGAGCGGCATCGGCGGATGCCCCAACGTCGGCGGCATCTGCATCGGCTGCACCATGCCCGGTTTCCCGGACAAGTTCATGCCGTTCATGGACGAGCCACCCGGTGGCAAGTTCTCGTCGATGACCTCGGGACTGTACGGATCGGTGATCCGAAGCCTGCGGCACGTCACCGGCCGCACTGTGGACAAGGAGCCGCGCTGGCGACACCGCGGCGAAAAGCTGGAATCCGGCGCGACCCGCACGTGGTAGGAGGACTTCGATGACTCAGATCGTTCCGGAGCCGTCGCACCGCAAGATCGACCCGAACGCCCTCGTCGAGATGGCGTGGGATCCGATCACCCGGATCGTCGGCAGCCTTGGTATCTACACCAAGATCGATTTCGAGAATCAGCAGGTCGTGGAGTGCCACAGCACCTCGTCGATCTTCCGCGGCTACTCCATCTTCATGAAGGGCAAGGACCCGCGCGACGCCCACTTCATCACCAGCCGCATCTGCGGTATCTGCGGTGACAACCACGCCACCTGCTCGTGTTACTGCCAGAACATGGCCTACGGGGTGAAGCCGCCGAACCTCGGCGAGTGGATAGTCAACATGGGCGAGGCCGCCGAATACATGTTCGACCACAACATCTTCCAGGAGAACCTGGTCGGCGTGGACTTCTGCGAGAAAATGGTCTCCGAGACCAACCCCGGCGTGCTGGCCCGCGCCGAGCGCACCGAGGCTCCGCACGCGGACGCGCACGGATACCGGACGATCGCCGACATCATGCGGGCCCTCAACCCGTTCAGCGGTGATTTCTACCGCGAGGCGCTTCAGGTCAGCCGGTACACGCGGGAGATGTTCTGCCTGATGGAAGGCAGGCACGTGCATCCATCGACGCTGTATCCCGGTGGCGTCGGCACCGTCGCCACCATCCAGCTGATGACCGACTACACGACGCGTCTGATGCGCTACGTGGAGTTCATGAAGAAGGCCGTGCCGATGCACGACGATCTGTTCGACTTCTTCTACGAGGCGCTGCCCGGCTACGACAAGGTGGGCCTGCGCCGCACGATGCTCGGGTGCTGGGGTTCGTTCCAGGACCCGGCGGCATGCAACTTCGCGTACAAGGACATGGAGGACTGGGGTCGCAAGATGTTCGTGTCCCCCGGCATCGTGGTGGACGGCAAGCTGCTCACCACCAGCCTGGTCGACATCAACCTCGGCATCCGAATCCTTTTGGGCAGTTCGTATTACGACGACTGGTCCGATCAGGAGATGTTCGTGAAGACCGATCCGCTCGGCAATCCGGTGGATCGGCGCCACCCGTGGAACCAGCACACCAACCCCAAGCCGCAGAAGCGCGACCTGGAGGACAAGTACAGCTGGGTGATGTCACCGCGCTGGTTCGACGGCACCGACCATCTGGCGCTGGACACCGGCGGCGGACCGCTGGCGCGGCTGTGGGTCACGGCGCTGGCCGGGTTGGTCGACATCGGCTACGTGAAGTCGACCGGGCACAGCGTGCAGATCAACCTGCCCAAGACCGCCCTGAAGGGACCGGTCGAGCTCGAATGGAAGATCCCGGCGGCGGGCAGCAACACCATCGAACGCGACCGCGCCCGGACCTACTTCCAGGCCTACGCGGCGGCGTGCGCGCTGCACTTCGCCGAGAAGGCGATCGAGGAGATCCGCGCCGGGAAGACCAAGACCTGGGAGACGTTCGAGGTTCCCGACGAGAGCATCGGCTGCGGTTTCACCGAGGCCGTGCGCGGGGTCCTCTCCCATCACATGGTGATCAGGGACGGCAAGATCGCCAACTACCACCCGTATCCGCCGACGCCGTGGAACGCGAGCCCGCGGGACAGCTTCGGCACGCCGGGGCCGTACGAGGACGCGGTACAGGGCCAGTCGATCTTCGAGGAGAACGACAGGGAGCATTTCAAGGGCATCGACATCATGCGCACCGTGCGCAGTTTCGATCCGTGCCTGCCGTGCGGCGTGCACATGTACCTCGGCAAAGGAAAGACGCTGGAGACGGTGCACTCCCCCACTCAGTCGCTCACCGCGGAGTAGCCGATGACGCGCCCGCGAGAAGAGATGGGCACTGTGAACGGACACGACGGGGCAGCACTCGATGACGCTCGCTGGCGTGACGCAGGCGAGCGCATCGAGACCCTGCTCGAATCGAGCTCCGTGGGCGGCGTCGCGGCCAGGGAGCGGGCCGAGCAACTGGTCCGCGAGGTCGCCGACCTCTACGGCGCGGGCCTGGAGCGCATCATCGACCTGCTCGACGACGCGGCGATCGAACGGCTCACCGGAGACGACCTGGTCGCGAGCCTGCTGTTGGTGCACGGACTGCATCCGCACGACGTGACGACACGGGTGCGCGCCGCGCTCGACAGTGTGCGGCCCTACCTCGGCTCCCATGGTGGCGACGTCGAGCTGCGCGGCATCGAGGACGGTGTCGTGCAACTCGAGTTCGCGGGCAGCTGCCGCAGCTGCCCGTCGTCGTCGGTGACGTTGGAGCTGGCCGTGGAAGACGCGGTGCGCGCCGCGGCGCCGGAGATCACGGCGATCGAAGTGGTCGCGGCCGAACCGGCGTCCGGCTCGGGCGTGATCGCGGCGGAGTCGTTGTTCACGCGCGTGCACAGTCAGCACCAGGGCAGCTGGATCGCCGTGCCCGAGCTCGACGAGATCGGGCCGGGTGAAGTCGGCGGATTCGCGGTGGCCGGGGTCGCGGTGCTGGCCTGCCGGGTCGGTGACGAGCTGTTCGTCTACCGCGACCGGTGTGCGGCCTGCGACGGTTCCATGGCTGGCGCGGCGCTGCATCGCCGCCTCGGCTTCCCCGTGGGCGACGCCGTGCTGCGGTGTCCGTCGTGCGGGGCGCATTTCGACGCGGTCCACGCAGGCGCGCGCGTCGACGGCGACGGGCACCTCGAACCGTTGCCGGTGCTGGTGCGATCGGGCGAGCTGTCGGTGGCGATTCCGGCGGAGGTGGCCGGATGACGTCCCCGTTCGGCGTGCTGCGACGTCTCACCGCGCCGCGACCGACTCCGGTCCCGGCCGGTGAGCGTTGCGAGATGTGCGCCGAACCCATTCATGAGCCGCACCAGCACGTGGTGAGCATCGAGGGCAGGCAGCTCATGTGCGTATGCCGCGGCTGCTATCTGCTGTTCACCGACAGCGCGGCGGACCTGCGTTATCGGGCGGTGCCGGATCGCTACCTGGCGTTCCCGGACGTGGTCGTCGACCAAGCGGAGTGGGACGGACTCGAGATCCCGGTCGGACTGGCCTTCTTCTTCCGCAACTCCTCGCTCGGGCGCACCGTCGCCTTCTATCCCGGCCCGGCAGGCGCGACCGAGTCCGAACTTCCGTTGCCGCGGTGGCACGCGATCCTGGAGCGCCACCCGCAGCTCGACGTCGCGGCCGACGATGTCGAGGCGCTGCTGATCCGGATGCCGCACCGCGGCGGTCCCGGCGCCTGTCTGCTGTTGCCCATCGATGCGTGCTACGAGTTCGTCGGCCGGATGCGGCTGCTGTGGCGCGGATTCGACGGCGGCCAAGAGGCGCACCGGTACATCGAGGAGTTCTTCGCCACGATGACGGCGCGGGCGCGAACGGGCGGTGCGCGATGAGCCCGGCCTATTCGATCACCTTCGCCGTGCTCGGCATCAAGCCCGAGCCGTACGCGGTGACGCCGATACTGTCGGCGCGCGTCGGCATCGCGGCGCTGGCCGAGGAGCCCGTGCACGCCATCGCGCTGCGGGCGCAGGTCAGGATCGAACCGCGCCGCCGTTCCTACACCGACGAGGAAGCAGCCGGGCTGACGGACCTCTTCGGCACGCGCGAACGATGGGAGGACACGCAGCGCACCTTTCTCTGGATGCACTGCGCGACAACGATTCCTGGCTTCACCGGGGGCGCGGAAGTGGATCTGCCGATGCAGTGCACCTACGACTTCGAGGTCGCGGGATCGAAGTACCTGCACGCGTTGCGCGACGGCACGGTGCCGCTGCGGTTTCTGTTCAGCGGCACCGTATTCATCAGGGGCGAGGGCGGTTTCGCGGTGCAGCAGGTGCCGTGGGATCGCGAGGACACCTTCGACATGCCGGTCTCGGTGTGGCACGACCTGATGGCCGCGCACTTCCCCAACTCCGACTGGATCCGCTTGTCCCGCGAGACGCTCGACGCCTTGTCGGCCTACAAATCCGAACGCGGCCTGCTCGGCTACGACGACGCGGTGACCAAACTCCTCACGACCGCTCGGGACGCGACATGACCACGGGACGATCTGTCCGGTCCGCGCGCGCAAGGGCACGCGCGGTCGCCGACGCGGTGCTGTACGAGGGATACCTGCTGTACCCGTATCGGGCGAACTCTCGAAAGAACCAGTGCCGCTGGCAATTCGGCGTACTTGGCCCGGAGGGCGCCGCCGAGGCCGGGCTCGGCGAGGACCCGATGCTGCGGGCGCAGTTCCCCGTCGTCGCGGGCGACGCCGCCACGCTCGGCCTCGCCGTCCGGTTCCTGCAATTGCAGCGGCGCACGGTCGAAGACCGGCACGGCAGTCCGGTCGCCGAGCTCGACGTCGACGGCCGCACCTTGGTGAGCTGGGACGAGGCCGTGGAACACGAGATCGACTACGGACCGATGCCGTTGGAGCACACGGTGTTTCGGGTGCACGTCGCGGGCGGTGTCGATGTCGAGGACGTGCACGATGCCGCGGGCGCTCACGCGGGCAGGCTCGTTCGCACCCGCGAGCCGATCGACGGCCTGCTCGAGCTGTCGGTCGACCACGTGGCGGGCTGCCGCCGCGTGACGATCACGGTGCGCAATATCGCCGCCGCGCCCCGGGACAAGCAGGACGCGCTCGCGCGCTCGTTGCTCGGCGCTCACGTGATCGCGGAGCTGGAGGGCGGCGAGTTCGTGTCCTTGCTGGAGCCGCCGCCGGAAGCGGCCGCGGCCGCCGAGCAGTGCGGCCACCACCGATGCTTCCCGGTCCTCGCCGGGCCGGATGGTGACCGGAGCCTGCTGCTCGTCTCGCCGATCATCCTCTACGACCACCCGCAGATCGCCGAACAGAGCGAGGGTCCGCTGTTCGACTCGACCGAGATCGACGAGATCCTGACGCTGCGCGTGATGACCCTGACCGACGAGGAGAAGGACCAGGCGCGCGCCACCGATCCACTGGCCGCGCGGATCGTCGACCGCTGCGACGCCACCACTCCCGAGCAGCTGGATCGGCTGCACGGGGTGCTGCGCGAGCCCGCGGACCGGCCACGTGTGCTTCCCGAGGTTCCCGACGGTGTCGACTGGTGGGATCCCTCGGCCGACAACGCCGTCCGACCCGAATCCGACGCCGTCGTCGTCGCGGGCGTGCTGGTACACCGTGGCAGCCGGGTCCGTCTGCATCCGTCCCGGCGCGCCGACGCCCACGACCTGTTCTACGACGGCGAGACGGCACGGGTGGTGTCGGTGCACGAAGACGTCGACGGCGACGTGCACGTCGGGGTGGTCATCGACAACGACCCCGCCGCCGACCTGCACGAGTGGTACGGCCGTTACCTCTACTTCGCGCCCGACGAGATCGAGCCGCTGGACAGACCGTCCGAGCAAGACCAACGGAAATGAAAGGAAGGGTCGGCCATGGAAACGGTAGGAGTGATCGCGGTCGTCATCCTCGCGGCGATCGCCGCGGTGTTCGCCCTCATCGGGCTGCGGTCGATACCGGATATCCGGCGGTATCTGAAGATCCGCCACATGTAGCGATCGGGAGGACACATCGACCGGACGAGACTGCCACCGGCGACGTGGGCGCCACCGAAGTCGGTGGCGCGACGGCGCCGACCGGGTAAAGGAGGGGTGAGACGACAAAGGTGCTGGTCGCCGGGATCGGGAACATCTTCCTGAGCGACGACGGATTCGGCCCCGCGGTGGTGCGGCGACTGCCGCCCCACCGTGAGCCGAGCGTGCGCATCACCGACTACGGGATCCGAGGCATGCACCTCGCCTACGACCTGCTCGACGACTGGGACGCGCTGGTGCTCGTCGACGCGCTACCCGATCGGGGCGCTCCCGGCCGGGTCGAGGTGTTCCGCGCCGACGAGACGAACGACCCCCTCACCCAGCTCGACGCCCACGCCATGAACCCCGAGGCCGTGTTCTCGATGGTCAGGACGCTCGGCGGCACGGTGCCACGCACGGTGATCGTCGGCTGCCAGGTCGTCTCGGTGGCGGAGGGGATCGGTCTCACCGATCCGGTCGAGGCGGCGCTCGCGCCCGCGGCCAGCGCCGTCGATTCGGTCGTGGCGGAGCTGCTCGATCGACAGGAGGTGTGACCGATGTGCCTCGGAATTCCGGGCCGGGTCGTGCAACTGGCCGAGGGCTACCACGGTCAGATCGCCCTGGTCGACGTCTCGGGTGAGACGCGCAAAGTGAACATCGGCATGCTCGACGAGGGCTCGGTCGGCGCGGGCGACTGGGTGATCATCCATATGGGTTTCGCGGTCGAGAAGACCGACGAGGCGGGCGCGGCCGAGGCGCTCGCGGGTCTGAACTTGCTCGGGCGCGGGGAGGAGCCGTGATGCGGACCCGGCGGCGGATCCTGGTCCGCGGCGTGGTGCAGGGCGTCGGATTCCGGCCGTTCGTCTATACGACGGCGGCCGAGCTGTCGCTGACCGGCCGCGTGTCCAACGACAGCTCCGGGGTCGTCATCGAGGTCGAGGGCGCCGCACGGGATCTGGACGAGTTCGAGCGCCGCGTCCGCTGGCACCCGCCGCCACTGGCCGTCGTCGAATCCCTCGAATCGACCGAGACGCCGGTGCGCGGCGGCACCGGTTTCCACATCGCCGACACCACCCGCGACGGCGGCGGACGCACGCTGGCCTCACCGGATGTGGCGATCTGCGCCGAATGCGCCGACGAACTCCGCGATCCGGCCAACCGCCGCTACCGGCACCCCTTCGTGAACTGCACCAACTGCGGCCCCCGATTCACCATCATCGCGAGCCTGCCCTACGACCGCGACCGGACGTCGATGGCCGAGTTCCCCATGTGCGACGCGTGCGCTCGCGAATACGCCGATCCCGCGGATCGTCGTTTCCACGCGCAGCCGATCGCCTGTCCCGGCTGCGGCCCGACCCTCGGCTATACCGGTCCGGGCGCGGGGGAGCCGATCGCCGCGGCACGAGAGTTGTTGCGCCGCAGTGGAATTCTCGCGGTCAAAGGCATCGGCGGATATCACCTGGCCTGCGACGCGGCGAACGAGGACGCCGTGGCCGAGCTGCGCCGCCGGAAGCGGCGCGGCGACAAACCGTTCGCGATCATGGCGCCGGACTTGGCGACCGCGCGCGCGATCGTCGAGGTCGACGACACCGCCGCCGGCTTGCTGACCGGCCCCGCCCGGCCGATCGTCCTGCTGCCGCGCCGCCGGACCGATGCGAAATCACCTGTCTCCGAAGCAATCCCGGCCCCGGCTCCGTCGGTGGCCCCGCGTAATCCCGATCTCGGTGTGATGATCGCCTACTCACCGCTGCACCTGCTGTTGTTCGGGCTGCCCGGTGATCCGCCAGGACCGCGGGCATTGGTGATGACCTCGGGAAACCTCGGCGGCGAACCGATCTGTCACGACGACGCCGACGCGCGCGAACGTCTCGTCGGCCTCGCCGACGCGTGGCTGTCGCACAACCGGCGCATCATCGTGCCCTGTGACGATTCGGTGGTGCGGCTGGTCGACGGCGTCGAACTACCCGTGCGCCGCTCCCGCGGATACGCGCCATTACCTCTCGCGTTGCCCGCGCCGATGCCGCCCACCCTCGCGGTCGGCGCCGATCTGAAGAACACCTGCGCGGTGGCCGACGGTCGCTACGCGTGGCTGAGCCAGCACATCGGCGACATGGACGACCTGGCGACGCTGCGCGCGTTCACCGAGGCCGAGCGGCATCTCGAGGAGCTCACCGCCGTGCGGCCGATCCAGCTGGCCGCCGACGCCCATCCACGGTATCGATCCACCGCGTGGGCCGAGCAGCACGCGGACGGGCGTCCGTTACGGACGGTGCAGCATCATCACGCCCACATCGCCGCGGTGATGGGCGAGAACGGTCTCGACCCCGCCGCGACCGTGCTCGGAATCGCCTTCGACGGCACCGGGTTCGGGCCGGACGGGGCGATCTGGGGCGCCGAGGTCCTCGCCGCTGGCTACAAGGGATACCGGCGGCTCGCTCATCTGCGCTACGTCCCCCTCGCCGGTGGCGACCTGAGCGTCCGGCGGCCCTACCGCATGGCCCTGGCGCACTTGCGCGCCGCGGGCATCGACTGGACCGAGGACATCCCCTCGGTGCGTGCGTGCCCGGCCGGGGAGCGAAAGGTGCTGGCGCACCAGTTGGACACCGGTTTCGGATGTGTCCCGACCTCGAGCATGGGCAGGCTCTTCGATGCGGTCTCCTCGCTGGCCGGGGTGCGCCACGAAGTGGATTACGAGGCCCAAGCGGCAATCGAGTTGGAGGGGTTGTCCCGCGGTGCGGATCCCGGAACAGGGCTCTACGAGTTCGCTGTCCCGGCGATCGATGCCCCGCGCGACCGCGGCGTCACCGCGATCGACCCCGCGCCGGTGATCACCGCGGTCGTGGCCGATGTGCGGGCCGGGGTACCGGCCGATGTCATCGGCGCGCGCTTCCACGCGGCGGTCGCGCGCCTGATTCTGGCCCTCGCCGTCGAATACGGAACGGCGTCGCTGCCGGTCGCCCTGTCGGGCGGGGTGTTCCAGAACGCGCTGCTGTTCTCCGCGACGCGGAGATTGCTGCGGGAGAACGGCTTTCAAGTCCTGTGTCATCGCAGGCTGCCGCCGAACGACGGCGGCCTCGCGTTCGGCCAGCTACTCGCCATCGGAGCGGGATGAGCGGAAGGAGAAGCGACGATGTGCCTGGCGGTTCCCGGAAAGGTGCTCAGCCTGCACGAGCGAGACGGCACGATGATGTCGGTCGTCGACTTCGGCGGCGTGCACAAAGACGTATGCCTGCAATACATACCGGACGCGGCGGTCGGTGACTACGTCGTCGTCCACGTCGGATTCGCGATCCAGCGCCTGGACGAGCAGTCCGCGCTGCAGACCCTGGCCGAATTCGAACACCTCGGTGTGCTCAACGAGGAGTTCGGCGACGGTTTCGCCATCGCCGCGAAGCAGGCCGGAGTCGAGAATCCCGAAACGACCCCACAGCGAGACGATCCGGAGGTGACGTCGTGAAATACCTCGACGAATTCAGCGATCCCCAGCTCGCCAAAGGCCTGCTCGACCGGATACGCGCCGTCACGACCAGACGCTGGTCGATCATGGAGGTCTGTGGCGGACAGACGCATTCGATCATCCGGCACGGGATCGATCAGCTGCTGCCCGACCAGATCGAGATGATCCACGGCCCCGGCTGCCCGGTCTGCGTCACACCGCTCGAGGTGATCGACAAGGCGCTCGAGATCGCCGCGCGGCCGGGCGTGATCTTCTGCTCGTTCGGCGACATGCTGCGCGTGCCCGGCAGTTCCAAGGACCTGTTCCGGGTCAAGAGCGAAGGCGGCGACGTGCGCGTGGTCTACTCACCGCTCGACGCGCTCGAACTGGCTCGCGCGAACCCGGACCGGCAGGTGGTGTTCTTCGGCATCGGCTTCGAGACCACCGCGCCCGCCAACGCCATGACCGTGTATCAGGCCAAACGGCTCGGCGTGCCCAACTTCTCGCTGCTGGTCTCGCACGTGCTGGTGCCACCGGCCATCGCGGCGATCATGGAATCGCCCGCCTGCCGGGTGCAGGCGTTCCTCGCCGCCGGTCACGTGTGCACCGTGATGGGCACCGGCGAGTACCCGCCGCTGGCCGAGAAGTATCGGGTTCCCGTGGTGGTCACCGGTTTCGAACCGCTCGACATCCTGGAGGGCATCCGCCGGACGGTGATCCAGCTGGAGTCCGGGCGGCACGAGGTGGAGAACGCCTATCCGCGCGCGGTGGCTGCGGCGGGCAACCCGGCCGCCAAGGCGATGCTCGAGGACGTCTTCGAGCGCACCGACCGGGCCTGGCGCGGTATCGGCGTCATTCCCGGCAGCGGCTGGCGGCTGTCCGAGCGCTACCGCGAGTACGACGCCGAGCAGCGATTCTCCGTCGACGATCTGCACACCGAGGAATCCTCGATCTGCCGGTCCGGCGAGGTGCTGCAGGGCTTGATCAAGCCGCACGAATGCGCCGCCTTCGGCAAGCAGTGCACGCCACGGAATCCCTTGGGCGCCACCATGGTCTCGTCCGAGGGCGCGTGCGCCGCCTACTACCTGTACCGGCGACTCGACCTACCCGCGGAGGCCGCTCATGCTTGACGAGACCGAGCCGCCCGCGGCCATCGACATGGACGGCTGGGTCTGTCCGATGCCGCTGCGGGATTCGCCCACCATCGTGATGGGGCACGGCGGAGGCGGGGCGATGTCGGGCGAACTGATCGAGCATCTGTTCCTGCCCGCGTTCGGGTCGGCGGCCGAAGCGGGGTTCGGCGATTCGGCGGTCGTCACGCTCGGCGGCGCCCGGTTGGCGTTCACCACCGATTCGTTCGTGGTGAAGCCGATGGAGTTTCCCGGCGGTTCGATCGGCGAGCTCGCCATCAACGGCACCGTCAACGACCTGGCGATGTCCGGCGCCAGGCCGATGGTGCTGTCGACCGCGTTCATTCTCGAGGAAGGCACCGCGCTGGCCGACATCGCCCGCATCGCGGCGGCCATGGGCACCGCGGCCCTCGGGGCGGGCGTCAAACTGGTCACCGGCGACACCAAGGTCGTCGACGCGGGCCACGGCGACGGCGTCTACGTCAACACCGCGGGTATCGGGCTGATCGACGACGGAGTCGACATCCGCCCGCAGCGCGCACGGCCCGGCGACGCGGTCCTGGTCAGCGGGGAGATCGGACTGCACGGCGTGGCGGTGCTGAGCTGTCGCGAAGGCTTGGAGTTCGGCACCACGGTGTGCAGCGACACCGCGCCGTTGCACGGCTTGGTCGCGGCGATGCTGGCCACCGGGGCCGACGTGCACGTGCTGCGGGATCCGACGCGCGGCGGGGTGGGCGCGACGCTCAACGAGATCGCGGGGGTGGCGCAGGTCGGCATCTCGTTGGACGAGCGGAAGATCCCCGTCTCCGCGCCGGTTCGCGATGCCTGCGGACTACTCGGCCTGGATCCCCTGTACGTCGCGAACGAGGGCAAACTGATCGCCTTCGTCGCGCCGGAGGACGCCGAGCGGGTCCTCGAGGCCATGCGCGGGCACCCGCTGGGCGGACGCGCCGAGGCGATCGGGGTCTGCGTGGAGGAGCACCCGGGCATGGTGGTCGCCCGCACGGCGCTGGGCGGCACCCGCGTGGTCGACCTCCCGGCCGGCGAGCAGCTGCCGCGAATCTGTTGACATGGGCCATGATCCGGCACCGGTAGCCGAGACGACGGAAGGCGGCGGGCGCACCGGACGCGACGCGGGCGGCATCGACGGTACCGAGATGTTCGCCCGATACGCCCACGCGCCCAACGCGCTCGGCTATTGCGGACCCGCCGAGACCGCACCGATGGCCACCCTGCCGCCCGCGGCGGTCAGGGCGATGGCGCGCCAGTTCTCCGGCGCGTGGCCGTACCTTCGGGTGATGTCGCGGCTGACCGGAATCGACGACCCGCTGGACCGTCGGCTCGTCGAATCGTATTGGCTCGGAGGCGGAATCGGCGCGGGCCTGGATTCGGCGGAGTTCCTCGCGGAGCTCCTGTCCGTCATCGGGCCGGTCGCCGGTCACTATTGGGCGCATCTGACGCCGGACCTGGCGCCCGAAGCCGCCGCCAACCACTGCTTCCACGTCTTCGGCGTCTATCCGTGGACCCGGCTGCTCGGGCGAGGACACGACGAACACTCCGTGCGCGTGCTCGACAACTGCCGCATCACCTGGGCAGCGGTCGCGGCCCGGACCGGGGACGAGCTCACGGTGCTGGCGCGCCGCCTGGAATGGGACGGACATCGGCTCGCGCTGTCCGCGCCGCAGCCACGGCAGATCCCGGTGTGGGTCGACGGTTACTCTCCCGCGCCGCAGGTGCGCGCGCACGATCTCATAGCGCTCCACTGGGATCGGCTGTGCGGACCGCTGGAGGCGAACCAAGTCGACGTGCTCGCCGACAGCACGGCTCGCCAGCTGCGCGTGACGAACGACAGGCTGTCCCGAAAGTAGTGGCGCCGCGATGACTCGCTCCTCCGGACGATCCCGCCTCGACGTCGTACGACACGCGCTGACCCGCTCCGAATGGTTCGGCGTCGCAGGCATGTTCGCCGTGATCGCGGCATTGCATCTGATCGGCTGGATCACCCTGATCGCCTTCGTCGTCCCGCGGAATCTCGACATCGGCGGGCAGACACTCGGACTCGGTGTCGGCCTGACCGCCTACGCGCTCGGTTTGCGCCACGCCTTCGACGCCGATCACATCGCCGCGATCGACAACACCACCCGCAAGCTGATGGGCGACGGGCAGCGGCCGCTCTCGGTGGGATTCTTCTTCTCGCTCGGCCATTCGACCGTCGTGTTCGGACTCGCGTTCCTGTTGTCGATCGGGATCAGGGCGCTCGCGGGCCCCGTCGAGGACGAGTCCTCCGGGTTGCAGCACTACACCGGACTGTTCGGCACCACAGTCTCCGGCACGTTCCTGTACCTCATCGCCATCGTCAACATCGCCGTGCTGATCGGCGTCATCCGTGTCCTGCGGCGCGCCCGGGCCGGGGAATACGACGCGGCGGAACTCGAAAACCAGCTCGACAAACGGGGATTCATGAACCGATTCCTCGGGCCGGTGCTGAAGGCGATCACCAGACCGTGGCAGATGTACCCGGTGGGCCTGCTCTTCGGAGTCGGATTCGACACCGCCACCGAGGTCGCGCTGCTGGTACTCGCCGGAACGAGCGCCGCCGCCGGGCTGCCCTGGTACGCGATCCTCTGCCTGCCCGTCCTGTTCGCCGCCGGAATGAGCCTGCTGGACACCGTCGACGGGACGTTCATGAACTTCGCCTACGGATGGGCCTTCGCCGAACCCGTCCGCAAGGTCTACTACAACATCACCGTCACCGCGCTGTCGGTGACGGTGGCGCTGCTCGTCGGCACCGTCGAACTGCTCGGCCTGCTCGCCGAACAACGAGGCTGGTCCGGCGGTTTCTGGGGCTGGATCACCGGACTCGACCTCACCGTCCTCGGCTATGTCGTGGTCGGGCTGTTCGTCGCCACCTGGGCGGCGGCGCTGCTGGTATGGCGCTACGGACGGATCGAGCAGAGGTGGGCGATCGGTGCGCCCACCCCTGCCGACCGTGTGGCCTGTCCCGTCACGCGTGAGCCGACATCGCCTCCGCCAGCGCGATGACACCCTCGGCCGACGGACGCCGTCGGCGGAGGCGGTCGATGGTGGCAGCCACGGTACCGCGGGCCTCGGCCTTCTCGGCGAGCGGCACCGAGTCCTCGAGGTCGAGGATCAGGGCGTCGGCGCCGGAAAACGAGTAGTCGGCTACTCGCGCCTTCCGTGCCCGCACGTACCAGGCTTTTCGTCATCGACCACCCATCTCGTCCACTCGGGGAGCCATCATGACCAAGCGAAAAGCGCATCTTCTCGCGGAAGAGAAGCTCGTCGTTCTCCGCGCGCCCGCGCGCTCGGTGCTGCGTGACCTGAACGCAGGCGCGGCGGCCATACCCATGGACGCGGGAGCTGACATCACGATCGATATCGACGAAGGCGCGAGCGGCGAGCGGCTGCGCACGGTCGTGAACGATCCGACCGTGATCGGCTTCTGCCCCGCGATGCCCATGAAGCTCGTCGAACCGACCGAACGGGCGGCGGGCGAAGCCGCCGAGGCGGGCAGGGCGACCTGGGGCGTTAGGGCCGTCGGAGCCACCACCTCGCCCTTCACCGGCGCGGGGATCACGGTGGCGGTCCTCGATACGGGCATCGACTCGTCGCATTCGGCCTTCTCCGGCGTCGAATTGATCACCAACGACTTCACCGGCGGCGGCAGCGCGAACGACAAGGACGGCCACGGCACGCACTGTGCGGGAACGATTTTCGGCCGCGACGTAAACGGCCTCCGGATCGGCGTCGCCAAGGGGATCACCAGGGCGCTGATCGGCAAGGTACTCGGCCCGAACGGCGGCGGAAGCGACATGCTCGCCGAGGCGATGATCTGGGCGCGGGACAACGGCGCGCACGTGATCTCGATGTCGCTGGGCATCGACTTCCCCGGGTTCGTCGAGAAGCTCGTCAACGAGCGCGGTGTGTCGATACCCGTGGCCACATCGGCAGCGCTCGACGCGTACACGGCGAATGTGAAGCTCTTCGAGAAGCTGATCGAATTCCTCAACGCCGGTGTCGGACAGCCCACGGTGGTCGCCGCCACCGGGAACGAAAGCGGCAGGGACAAGCGGCCGCCGTTCGAGATCAGTGTCGCACCGCCCGCCGCGGCGGCAGGCATCATCGCCGTCGGCGCACTCGGCGGCACCCCCGGACGTCTCACCGTCGCGCCCTTCTCCAACACGCGGGCGACGGTGTCAGCGCCGGGAGTCGGGGTGATCAGCGCCGGAGTCGGTGGGGGTACGGCGACGATGAGCGGTACCAGCATGGCCACTCCGCACGCGGCGGGCGTCGCGGCACTGTGGGCGGAGAAGCTCACCGCTCAGGGGCAACTCGCACCGATCTTCCTGCAGGCGAAGCTGATCGGCGATGCTCGCTTCGACGACCTGTCCCCCGATACCGATCCGGCCGACGTCGGCGCCGGACTGGTGCACGCACCGCAGGCATAGCCCGCGCGGTGTCCCGGCCCGAACGCCCTCGTCGTTCCGAGGCGCCCTGAGGGGAGGCCGTTGTGCCGAACTACACCGACTTGAAGCACATCACCGACGCGGGAGCGCGTGGTCGCGTGATCGACGGGCTGTTGCGGCTTCGGGAGGGGTTGGCAGCGGAGGTGCCCGCGCGGTCGGCGACCGACTCGCTGTTGCTGGCGACGTGGAACATTCGCGAGTTCGACTCAGGCAAGTACGGTTTCCGGCCCTTGGAGTCGTATTTCTATCTCGCCGAGATCATGAGTCGCTTCGATCTGGTGGCGGTGCAGGAAGTGCGCGACGGGCTGTATCCGCTCCAGCGAATCCGGCGGCATCTGGGGAGTTGGTGGGATTTCCTGGTCACCGATGTGACGCTGGGGCGATCGGGCAACACCGAACGGATGGCGTATCTGTTCGACCGGCGCAAGGTGGATTTCACCGGGCTCGCCGCGGAACTGGTGTTGCCCGAGCCAGCGGGCGCGACGGACGACGTGGTGCAGTTCGCGCGGTCGCCGTACGTGGCGAGTTTCCGCGCGGGCTGGGCGTATCTGACGCTGGCGACCGTGCACATCTACTACGGCACGGGCACCGCCGACGATCCGCGGCGACTGCGGGAGATCACCGCACTGGCGAAGCTGATCGCGAAGAACGCGCGCGGGCTGTCGGGCGCCCCGCAATACGAGCCCGGGCAGCCGCCGCGCCCGGGAAATGTGCTGATACTGGGCGATTTCAACATCTTCAACCGTCGTGACGTCACCATGCGGGCGATCACCGATGCCGGGTTCCTGGTCCCCGACGAACTGCAGGCGGTTCCGGGCAGCAATGTCGCCAAGGACAGGCACTACGACCAGATCGCCTATTACGAGAAACTCACCGCCCTCCAACCCACGGGTCGCGCGGGCGTGTTCGATTTCTACCGCCACGTCTACACCCTCGACCAGGAAGCCGACTACGCGGGCGAGCGCGCCGAACGTCCCGGTCGCAGCTTCAAGGACTGGCGCACCTACCGGATGAGCGACCACCTGCCTATGTGGATCGAATTCGGCATCGACGACGGGACCCAATACCTGCGCGCACAGCGCTGAGCACGACCGAGGACGCCGGGACAGCCGAAACCCACCGAGCGACGGTGCGTGCGTTACCGGCTCGGTGGGCGCGGTGGCGGGCGTCGGGTTGCCATCCCCGAGCGCCGGCCGGTCATCAGATCATCGGCCGCCACCTCCGATCAGCCAGGGGTTGGGCGCGCATTCGAGCTGCGGATGCCCCACCGGATCCAAGGTGCGCAAGGCGATCGACAGCGCCCGCGGCGAGTACATCATCATGAGGTGGTCGGAGAGGTCCTGCTCGCATCCGTCCTGCAGGGTGATGTTGTGCACCGTCGCGCCGGGGCCCGCTCGCAGGAAGGTCAGCTCGTAGGGGTTGGTGACCTCGTCGTAGCGGGTGCCCACGATCGTGTAGTCCACGCCGGGCACGGTGTCGCCGTTCGCGTTGAGCTTGTCGACGAAATCCGATCCGATCGTCTGCTGGATGCCGGCATGCCCGACGAAGATCTCGATGAAACCCAGGATGTCGATGCCGAGGTTGTTGATCGCCCGGCCCAGCGCACCGATACCGTCCAGGCTGGTGCCGTGATGGGTGGCGCCGTAGGTGACCAGGTTCTGCACCTTGGCGGCGCCGCCCTCGAACTTGGTGTACCAGTTGGCCATCGAGCCGCCCTGCGAATGGGCGACGATGTCGACCTCCGAGGCGCCGGTGGCCGCGAGCACCCGGTCGACGAAGGTGGCGAGCTGCTTGGCGGAGTCCTGGATGTAGCCGGTGCCCATCACGCCGGGCAGCACCGACCCGAGACCGCCGCCCTCGAGCAGGTTGGCGCGGCCGTAGTTGAAGGTGAAGGTGCAGAAACCGGCGTCCTTGATCGGCTGGCCCATGAACGCGAAGCCGTTGTAGGCGTTCATCCAGGTGCCGTGCAGTAGCACCACGGGGCGCGGGTGTTCGGCCGTCGGCTTGCATTTCCAGTCGTTGGCGCCGGGCGGGGCGACGTCGGGGTTCGCCAAGCCGTAGCCGAACGCCTCGACCCAGGAAGTCTTCGACGGGCCGTAACCGACTGTGTCGCTGGCGAATCCGCCGGACGATCCGGAGCTGCTTCCCGATCCGCCGTAGCAGTTACCCGAGCCGTTGCCCGAACCCGCACCGCTGCCGGAGGTGCACGCCGAACCGGACCCACCCGGCCCGGCGACCGGCGTCGCCTCGCGGCCCGCGGCGATGAGCTCCGCAAGGGCCTGTTCGGTCGGCGCGGGCGCCGGGTCGGCCTGGGCTGCTACGCCGGTGAAGCTCATGGCGAGCACCGAGACGATCGACACCGCCGCGGCGCCGAGCGCACGGCCGCAGGTACTTCGTTTCATCGAATGCCTTTCGGTAGGAACGACGTCGTCCCCTCGTTCGCGGGTCCTTCGGTTCGCAGCGCCGCCGTGTCGGTCGGCGGGGCCGAAACTGCGCCAACGCTAGGACCGGATGAACGGCGAAACCCACACTGCGAACGGGTATCTGGACACTTCACGAAGCGTTCGCCACGGCCATAGGGAACGTGCACAGTCCGCGCCGGGCAGGCTTTCGCCGGATCGATAGCGGAGCCACAGTACGAATTTCCGGTATGCCTCCCGATCAGGCGTGCAACCCTCCAATCGGGCGGTCGCCCAACGATGAGATCTCCAGATATCGCCACCATCACGAGGTATCGGGCCGATCCCGCGCAATCATGGAGCGACGTTTCAACGCCATCGAGGGCCACTCGATGGCCGATCACTGGAGATACCATGCTGGACACGGTCTTTCCGAGCGCGTGCCAGCTTCCCCTCTCGGCACACCCGCCTGACCCACCGACGATCCTCGACGGACGAGCAATATGGGAGCAAATATGAACGACCTCGTCACACCCCTGTCTCGCAACGGATCATCGTCGCGCTGTGTGGTGCGCTCCACGACAATTCGCGAATTCGCCCGCGCCGTCCGCAATTTCCATCCGGCGCATCTGCGCGAGGACGCCGCGCATCGACTCGGTTTCTCCGGCCTCGTCGCTCCCCCGACTTTCTCCGCGGTATTCCTCGGCCACGTGCACCGGGAATTGCTCGATGCCGCGTGTACCGGCCCCGCAGCGGCGCGCGTCCTGCACGCCGACCACGTGCTCGACCTGGCCGGGCCACTGGTGGCGGGCGATCACCTGGACTGCCGGGTGCACGTCGAATCCTCGCGATACTTCTCCGACTACGAGGTGCTCACGATCCGGAGCGCGCTCGTCGATCAGGACGGTCACGCGCGGCAGACCGGGACGACGACGCTGCTCGGGCGGGCGCGCACCGCAGCAGCCGCGTCGTCGGTCGCGGAGACCTTCGCCGACCGGAACCCGATCGAGACGGCCCCACCTCCCGTACCCGACCGAATGCCGTGCACCGCAGTTGATTTCGCTTCCCTCGGCGTCGGCGACGAACTTCCGGTCCAGCTGCTCGAGGTCGCCGCGGCGGACCTCGCGGAATACGCCGCGGTGACCGGCCTGTCGAGCGCGGAGGCGCCGGGGATGTACGAACTCGGGCTCGCCACCGGATATCTCACCGACTGGCTCGGTGATCCCGCCGCCCTCACCCGGCTGCGCACCCAGGTCGCACCCGGCGTCCACGGCCTGCGGATCCGGCCCGGCCACCGCGTGCGCCTGGCCCTCCGCGGCCGGGTCACCGGGCTGGACCGGCGCCACCGCACCGCCACCCTGGCCGTGGACCTGCGCTGCGAGGGCCGTCGGCTGTTCGGGTACGCCGCCGCCGAGGCGCGGTTCGAGCGCGAGGCGTCTGCGGCTAAGCCGCCCTGCGCCCCGCCGCGGGAAGCAAACCGGTGAGCCGGGCCAGCCGCCGGTGCGATTCGAGGCGCGCGACGCGGTCGTAGGTGCTGGTGTGCACGAGGATCTCGTCCGCTCCGGTCCGCGTGACCAGCTGCTCGAGCGCCTCGGCGACCTCGTCCTCGGTGCCGTGGATCTGATCCCGCATCGATTCCGCGACCATGCGACGCTCGCGCTCGGTCATCGGCGCCGACTCGATCTCCTCCGGCGGCAGCAAGGCCGGGAATTCACCTCGGGTCCGCGACCAAGCTCCTGCCCAGGCTTCGGGCAGCAGCAGCCGTCGCGCCTCCTCGGTGCTGTCGGCGATCAGGACCGTTCCCGACACCACCACGTACGGCGCACTCCCCCAGGCTGTTTCGCGGAATCCCGCGCGGTACCGATCGATCGCCTCGACCATCCGATCGGTTCCGGCCACCGCCGCGACGACCAGCGGCAGCCCGAATCGGGCGGCGCGATCCGCACCGGAGCCGGTGGCCAGCAGGAACGCGGGCACCCGCAGGCCCTCGGCGGGCCACGCATGCACGCCGTGCCTGCCGTGCGCGAAGTAGTCGAGCACCGCGGCGAGCTGATCGTCGAAATCGTCGGCGTCGGCTTTGTCGTGCCCCAGCGCGCGGCGGACCCCGTCGGTGAAGCCGACCGACCGGCCGAGGCCCATATCGATGCGACCGGGATACAGCGATTCCAGCACCCCGAACTGCTCGGCGACGACCAGCGGCTGATGGTTCGGCAGCATCACCCCGCCGGTGCCGATCCGGATGCGCGAGCTCGCGGCCGCCGCGGCAGCGGCGAGCACGGTGGGCGCCGACCCGGCGACGCCGGGCACGCTGTGATGCTCGGACACCCAGAACCGGTGATAGCCCCACTCCTCGGCCAGCCGCGCGAACGAGACTGTCTCGCGCAGCGCCGCCGGGTGCGACTGCCCGCGCCGCACCCGCGAGCGGTCCAGGATGGAGAAGCGGACGGAGGGCAGTGCTGCGGTCATATCTCTTCTCAACGCGCCCGCCGCTCGCCCATTCCGGCGGCGCTCAGCCTGCCGGGGCACGCTCAGTCAACTCGGGGCACACTCAGCTGGCCCGAGGCACCCCAAGCGCCTCCGCCAGCACCCGCCACGCGCGCGGTAGCTGAGCCTCGAAATCCGGCCAGGTGTGCATGCCCGCGTCCGAGTACTCGATCTCGGCGGGAATCCGCAGTTCGGCGAGCCGGGCGGCGAAGCGCTCGGTGCACGCGCGGGCGCCCGCCTCGAGCGCTGCGCCTCCCCCGGCGAGGCGCAGCGCGTCGACGACCGACGGCGCCGCCGCCACCGCGGCCAGATCGGCGCCGGTGGGGGCGCCGGAGGCGGCGGACAGATAGATGGCGGTGCCGCGCAGCCGGTCCGCGCCGAGCAGGCTGTCGTGCGCCACCCATTCCGGGGAACTCGGTGGGCCCCAGAGGTTTTCCGCGTTGCCGCCGCGCGAGGCCACCGTGATGGTGGTGACCGCGTGACCGAGCGGATCGGCGGTGGAGTAGCAGCCGCTCATCCCCGCGACCGCCAGGTAGTGGCCGGGATGGCGTTGCGCGAGCATCATCGCCGCCTGCGCGCCCATGGAGACGCCTGCGATCGCGCGGCGGCCGTCGGCCTTGAGCAGTGATTCCACGATCGGCGGCAACTCCTCGGTGAGGAAGGTCTCCCAGCGGTTGAGGCCGAGCGCGGCGTCGTGGCGCTGCCAGTCGCTGTACATGCTGCCGGTGCCGCCGGTGGTGAGCACCACGTCGACCGGCTTGTCCGCGAAGAACTGCTCGGCGCCGCCCTTGGTGAGCCAGCCGGAGGTCGGCTCGCCGTCGACCCCGTCGAGCAGGTACAGCGTGGGCCGCGGCCCCTCGCCCGACCCGCGCAGGACGTCGACGACGATGACCCTCCGCATCGCGGCCGAGGCGATGTGCAGGCGGTCGCGGCGGGGACCGACGGTCTCGATGGTCAGCAGACCGGTTCTGGTCATCTTCGGATCGACGGCGGGCGGCTGGGTCGGCGCGGCCGCGGAGCCCGCGGGTGCGCTGAGCACCTCGCCGAGCACGGGCGCGGTGGTCGCGGCGGCGATGAGGGCCAGCGCCGCCGCGGTGATCGACACTCGTCTCATGAGATCGCGGCGGCTCCCTCCGCTCGGCGGGCGGCGGCGCGTTCCCGCTGTTCCTCGAAACGGCGCGCCCGCGCCTCCAGGTCCTCCAGGTAGGCGTGCAGTTCGTCGCGGGCTCGCTCGCCGTCCCCGGACAGATCGGTGCGATCGAAGACGTTCCAGGCACGCAGCACGGGGCGTATCACCACGTCCAGGTGCTGTCGCAGATCGTAGATGCCGTGTTTGGCGAGCAGCACGGCGTTGCGGCGGAAGCCGGGCTGGGTCAGGCCGGGCATCTGGAACTGGGTGACGATGTCGGTGATGGCACGCAGCATCGCATTGGGCGTGAGGTCGAGCGCCGCGGCGCTCAGGTTCCGGTAGAAGATCATATGCAAGTTCTCGTCGGACGCGATTCGTTGCAGCATACGCTCCGCGATGGGTTCATCGCACGCGCTCCCGGTATTCCTGTGGCTGATTCTGGTCGCCAATTCCTGCAATGTCACATACGCCACCGAACGCAGAAATTGCGGCCCCTTCACGGGTTTCGCGATACCGGCGGTCATGTGCTGCATCCGCGCCGCTTCCAGCGCAACGGGATCCACCGCGCGGGTGACCACCAGATAATCGCGCATCACGATCGCGTGCCGATTCTCCTCGGCGGTCCACCGGCCCACCCAGGTGCCCCAGGCGCCGTCCAGCGAAAAGGATTCCGAGATCTCCCGGTGATAGGAGGGCAGGTTGTCCTCGGTGAGCAGATTCGTGATCATCGCGACCCGGGCGACCTCGGACAGTGTGGATTGTCCTGGCTCCCAATCGATTCCGCCGAGCGCCGCGAAATTGCGGCCGTCGTCCCACGGCACGTAGTCGTGCGGATTCCAGTCCTTCGCCTTGCGGAGATGGTCGTCGAGCAGCCGCTCCGCGACCGGTTCCAACTCGCGCAGCAGGTCCAGATCGGTCGACGCGGTGGTCACTGGTCACTCCTTGCCCGCCTCGAAGGTCGAGGCGCCTTCGACGATAGGGCCGAAAACTCAGGCCGAACGCCCCATTCGCCGTTTGTTGGGGGAGGTGACTGCCGTCCCGTCGGCCTGCTGGGGCGAGTCACAACCGATCGATTCCCCCAGATCGGCCATCGGATACAGGCCGGGAGGGCGGTTCGCCGCGCGGATCCGGCCGAGCAGATCGTGTGCACGCCCGGCCAATTCCGGTATGCGGCAACGGGCTCCGGCGGTGACGGTCGCCGTCAGCGGAACCTCGGCGGCCTCGCTCACCACCTCGAGCACCTCGGCCGTCATCGCCAGGGGCGTCAGCGCGGACGCCTCGTCGATCGGCACCAGCACGGTGCCGCCTTCGGTGGACAACAGCGACAGCGCTCGCGAGCCCAGCGGATTGGCGAGGGCGGCCTGCACTCTGCGCAGCTTGCGGCGCCCGGCCGTCGCCCCGCCGCCGGGGCGCAGTTCGTCGCCGTGCTGCGGGATGGACACCGCTACCACCTGGTAAGCCGGTGCGAGGGCGATGCCGGTCTGCCGGGCGAGCTGGGCCACGCCGTGCCCGCTCAACAGCGCCGAGACGAGGGTCTGGGCCGCGGTCTGATGCTCCTTGGCGACCAGCCGATGCTCCTCGACGTAGGCCGCCGAGGCCGCCACCGTGACCATCTCCAGCGCACGGACGATCAGGGTGGCCCCGGCCATCACCTGGTCGGAGTCGCCGTCGCCCGCCTGCGCGGCGAGGAATTCCAGCCCGGAGCGAATCCCGTCGTGATACGCCTCGAGCACCGTTTCCAGCCCGATGCCCTCGCGCGCCCAGCGAATTGCGGTTCCGGCGATCTCCGCGGGTTCCGGAGGTGCCGGAAATGCGCCGGGATCGAGTACCTCCATCGCCTCGGCGAGACAACTCCGCGTTATCGTCGCGAGATCACCGGGAGGCACTCCGCGCGCCGGATATCTCAGGTGTTCCACTAGCTTGGTACGCAGAGTCTTGAAGCCCGAACCGGCCTGTGTGCCCGCCATGACTGTCGAACAATAGCGGCGATCGCGCCGATATCCCGGCGCGTTACCGAGTTCCGGGCTTTTCATCAGATCGCACACGAGGAGTTGGGCGTAATCACAAGCAGATCACGGCTTTTCGCGCGACGACCGTCGCACGGCATGGTTGCTCCGACCGACCCGAACGGTGCCGGATGAAAATGTCACGGGCTCGGGACGCACGGGCGCGCAGAATATTTTCCGGACCGGTCGGCAATTGCGCTCGGACGCGTAACCCCGCGCGTCGCGGGAACGATAGGACATCCGACCAAGCGCGCGGCGAAGCCCGCTGCGAGTTGTCGTGTGAGAAGGGTGGCCGGAGTGTGCCGGGCGTCTCATCACCGATAGCATCGAGCGCCGCGCCTCCGTACCGCGGACCGGGCGCAACGTCGAGTGGGAAGGACTACCCAGACATATGACCGGTACGCGAGAAAAACTGGAGCAGCTCCGGGGCATCCTGGAGCTCGCCGAGGAGCCCGCAGGCGAGGCAGGGATCGCAAAACGCAAGGCCAAGGAGATCCCCAGCGCCCGGGAGCGCGTCCGGATGCTGCTCGACCCCGGCACCTTCGTGGAGATGGGCGCGCTCATGCGCCAGCCCGGCTCCGGCAACGCGATGTACGGCGACGGCGTGGTGACCGGCCGCGGCTACATCGAGGGCAGGCCGGTCGTGGTGATCGCTCACGATCAGACCGTGCACGGCGGCTCGGTCGGCGAGATGTTCGGCCGCAAGGTGGCCGCGGCCATGGAGTTCGCCTACGAGAACGCCTGCCCCGTGATCGCGATCAACGATTCGGGCGGCGCCCGGATCCAGGACGCGGTCGCCTCGCTGGCCTGGTACGCGCTGATGTGCCGCCGCCAGGAGGACCTGTCGGGCTTCGTGCCGCAGGTGGCGATCATGCTCGGCAAATGCGCCGCCGGTTCGGTGTACGGCCCGGTCAACATGGACGTGCTGGTCGCGACCGACAAGTCCTACATGTTCGTCACCGGCCCCGAGGTCATCAAGGCGGTCACCGGCGAGAGCGTGAGCGCCGAAGAACTCGGCGGCGCGGCCGTACAGGCGACCAACGGCACCGTACACCACGTCGCGGACAGCGAGCGCGCCGCCTTCGACTGGGTGCGCGAGTACCTCGGCTACCTGCCCTCCAGCTGCCTGGAGCAGCCGCCGGTCGTCAACCCGGGGCTCGAGCCGGAGATGACCAAGCACGATCTCGAGCTGGACTCGATCATCCCGGACTCGGACAAGGTCGGCTACGACATGCACGACATCCTCGTGCGCATCTTCGACGACGGCGGCTTCCACGAGGTCAGCGCGGGCACCGCGCAGAACCTCATCACCGGCTTCGCGCGGGTCGACGGCCGCAGCGTCGGCGTGATCGCCAACCAGCCGATGGTGCTCGGCGGCGCCCTCGACGCGCGGTGCTCCGACAAGGCCACCCACTTCATCCGCCTGTGCAACGCCTACGGCCTGCCGCTGGTGTTCGTCGTGGACACCCCCGGCGTGCTGCCAGGCATCGAGGAGGAGCGCAGCGGCGTCATCAAGCGCGGCGGCCGGTTCTTCCGCGCGGTGATCGAGGCGACCGTGCCGGTCGTGACGGTGGTGACCCGCAAGGCCTACGGCGGCGGCTACGCGGTGATGGGCTGCAAGCAGCTCGGCGCCGACATCAGCCTGGCCTGGCCGACCGCGAGGATCGCCGTGATGGGCGCCGAGAGCATGGTCGGCATCATCGGGCGCAGGCAGCTGGAGGCGACGCCCGCCGAGCAGCGCGCGGCCGTGCGCGAGCAGATGATCGATTTCTACAACGCCACCATGGCGACGCCGTGGATCGCCGCCGAGCGCGGCTACATCGACGCGGTGATCGAGCCCTCGCAGACCCGCCTGGAGATCCGCAAGGCGCTGCGGCTGCTGCGCGACAAGGATCCCAAGCCGAAGCACAATCCGCGCAAGCACAGCCTCTTCCCCGTCTAGCCGAATACGCCGGTTGTGCTGTCTCACAACACATCCGGTGATGGGTCGTGGGATCGCCGGATGTTCGTCCATACGACGACATCGGGTGATCCCATCGCCTAACCTCGGATTCGTGTCCGGCCCTCGTTCGCCGCGCAGCGGCCGGACACAGTGGCGTGCCTGCCGAGGTTTGTTCCCTACCCTTACCCGGCGGGCACGCCGCACTTCATCGCGCCGGACGCCCCGCTCGCCGGATCGCACCTCTCGCAACGGAATTCATGCCTGCGACAGGGAAGGACTCAGACCGCGCCGCGACCGCCCCAGGTGAGTCCCACCGTCGCCCATTCGGTTTCCCACCGGCGCGCACGCCTGCGGTCCAAACTCGCGCGCAGCAGGTAGTACCCGGTCGCGAAGCACACCAGCACCGCGCAGGACACCGCGCCCGACATCAGCACCGCGCGGCTCAGCGCCTGGGTCTCCGACGGCGGCTCCACCACCCGGCCGCTCGGGTCGAGCCAGATACTCACGGTGGCACCGGGTTTCACCAGTGTGCTGGAGCGGTAGTCCTCGACGTGCGCGACATTCTGACCGTCCACCCAGGACACCCGCGCGGGCGTGATCGGCGCGTACAGCGGCGCCTTGCCCACCTCGATCACAGTGGCGTCGACGCGATGCAGCTCGGCGATACGGCTTTCGGTGGCAAGGGTTTCCGTCTCGTAGACCCGGCCGCCGAGCACGATCGCCACCACCGGGACGACGACGAAGAACAACAGCGTCAGCAGCATGCCGACCCCGGATTGGAGCCGGTCCTCGCGGCGGCGCATCGGATTGCGGTCCCATCCCATCCGTCGGCAGGTCCGGCGCACGATGCCCGCCGATCCGACCGGGCGCTCCCTGGTCATGACGCTGACTCCTCGTACTCGATGTCGGTGGCCAACCCGGCGAGGGTGTCGAAGAAGCCCTCGATGAGGTCGGGCAGGCCGTCCGGGTCGACCCCCGCGGCCCAGGTCTGCAAGGCCGCGACGATGAGCCCGGAGCAGGCCGCGACGACCGTCGCCGGGCGCAGATCCTCCGCCGGGTCCACGCCGAGGCGCGCGGCCAGGATTCGTACCGATTCGCGCTGGCCCTCGTTGCGGATGCGTTGATAGCCGGCCAGCAGGGCCGGTTCGTCGTCGAAGCGCTGGAACAGGGCCCACCGCCGGGTCAGCAGCCCGGCCCGCACCCCGGTGTATTCGGCGGTCAGCCAGTCGTGCACCGCGTGGCGATAGGCCCGCAGCGGCGGCTCGTGGGCGGGGCGGCAGGCCAGCGCTTCGTTCAGCAGATGCATGTCCTGGTCGATGTCGCCGAGAATGGCCGCCTCGATGGACGGGAAGTGGCGGCTGAAGGTGCGCCGGGTGACGCCGGCCCGCTCGGCGATGTCCTCCACGCTCACCGCGACCAGACCGCGCTCGGTCAGCAGATCGAACGCGGCCCGCGACAGCGCCTCGCGGCTGCGGCGGGTGCGCAGCCTGCGGCCGTCCAGGTCGACGTCGTCGCCGGTGCCCATGAACCCATCCTATCAATATTGTCCCGTTGGGACATTAGTTTCCCCGGGATCGCGAACCCCGACCTCATACCCGGGCACCACCCGCGGACGAGCGCCCGGAACCGCCCCACCCGACGGCGAGGGCGCCCGGCGTTCGCTTGCGCGGCGACCACCACCGGACGCGAACACGGGGCGACCCGGGGAAACGCCCGCGATTCACGCCGCCCGGTTATGAGTTCTCACAAAGCTGTCCAAAATTGCCCGGAAATCCACCCCGTGTGCATCTCGGGAATTGCCGTCTCAGAAAGCCGTCGCGCCGCTTCGAGTTGTGTTCGACCACAGCCGAATTCGCTTGTTAATAGGCGAGAAAACAGTCGACCACCAGGCCAAACACCGGACTCTTGACCAAGATTGCGCCGGGAGCTACAAATGAAATCTCCGCCGACCCGAGCTGTTCGAACCGGCCGACGAGAATTGCAAGCCAGTGGTTACCGACGTCATCGATGTGACCGCGGAATTTCCGATCCCCCGCCAGGCGGTGTGGGACCTGCTCCGCGAGCCGCAGACCTATCCCCGCGTCTTTCCCGGAATCGGCGCGTGCGAACCGCTGGAATCCGCTGGCGGACACCAGATGCTGCGCTTCCGGGTCGGCACCGCCCGGGTCGGCGTCCGCACCCAGGTGATCCAGCTACGCATCGGGCGGTGGTACGAAAGCCTCGAGCTGGTCAGCCCGACGCTGGGCAGCTTCGCCTCGATCCGGCTGCGCGGCACCGAGGAACGCACCCGCATCTCGGTCACCTTCTTCGGCCCCGGCCGCATCCATCCGTCCGTCGCGGACGCGGGCAACGGCGCGATCATCGCCTGGACCGAGCGCGGCCTGCGCCGGATCGCCGATCTGGTGCGCGGCGCGGCGACCTCGGTCGTGGTCAATGGCGAGAACTCCCCCGTCCGCCGCCGCGCCGAGGTGGCCAGGCAGATGATGACCACCGGCGTACTGCGCGCCCACCGGCCCGACCTCGGCCTCAAACAGCTGCGCAGGCTCTCGGAATGGGGATTCAACCTGGCGGGCGGCTACGCCGCCGCGGCCGCGTTCGCACCGGGGCGCACGGCACTCATCGACGCGCACGGCGCACGCACCTTCGACGAGATGCACGAGCGCACCCACGCCATCGCGGGCGCCATGGCCACGCTCGGGCTGCGAGCAGGCGATGCCATCGGCCTGCTCGCGCGCAACCACGGCGGCATGGTGGAGATCATGGTCGCCGCGGGCAAGCTCGGCATCGACGTCGCCCTGTTGAACACCGGCCTGCCCGCCCGGCGCATCGAGGAGGTCGTGCAGCGCGACAAGCTCACCGCGCTGTTCGTGGACGGCGAATTCGACCATCTCGTGCAGTACCTGCACGCCGATCTGCCGCGCTACGCGACCGACCGGACCAAGCCGGTGCCGGGGCGAACGACCCTCGACGATCTCGCGGCCATGGGGCAGAACAACTTTCGCAAGCCCTCGCATCCCGGCAAGCTCATCGTGCTGACCTCGGGGACCTCCGGCACCCCGAAGGGCGCGCGCCGCCCACACGCCAAGGGCTTCAGCACCATCGCCGCGCTGCTGTCGCGCATTCCGCTGCGGATGGACGAGACGATGCTCATCCCCGCGCCGCTGTTCCACACCTGGGGGCTGGCCGCGCTACAGCTGAGCACCGCGCTGCGCTCCACCGTCGTGCTTCCCGCGCAGTTCGACGCCGAGGACTGCCTGCGCCTGATCGCCGAACACCGGGTGAGCACGTTCATCGCGGTGCCGATCATGGTCCACCGCATCCTGGAGCTGCCCGCGCACGTGCGCGCCCGCTACGACACCTCGAGCCTGCGGGTGGTCGCCAGCTGCGGCGCGCCGCTCGCCGCCAGCACCGTGCTCGACTTCATGGACACCTACGGTGACGTCCTCTACAACGTGTACGGCTCCACCGAGGTGTCCTGGGCGACCATCGCCGATCCCACCGACCTGCGCGCCGCGCCGACCACCGCGGGCAAGCCGCCGCTCGGCACCAAGGTGGCGGTGCTCGGCCCGGACCGCAAGCCGCTGCCCGTCGGCGCGACGGGGCATATCTTCGTCAGCAACCACATGCTCTTCGACGGCTACGTCAACGCCGCGCCGCCGGACGAGGCCGACGGCATGCTCGACACCGGCGACCTCGGCTTCCTCGACGCCACGGGCAAGCTGTTCATCGCGGGCCGCGATGACGAGATGATCATCTCCGGCGGCGAGAACGTCTTCCCGCGCCCGGTCGAGGAGGCGCTGGCCTATCTGCCGCAGGTCCGCGAGGTCGCGGTGGTCGGGGTTCCCGATCGCGAGTACGGCCAGCGCCTGGCCGCCTTCGTGGTGAAACGCGAAGGGGCGGGCCTGGATTCGGATATGGTCCGGAACTACATCCGCAATCGGCTGAGCCGCTTCTCGGTGCCGCGCGACGTGACCTTCCTCAACGCGCTGCCCCGCGGCGAGACCGGCAAGATCCTCAAGCGCCTGCTCACCGGCGGCGCCGAGGACGCGGCGCCGCATCCGATCATCGGGACGATCGCGCCGGGCTCGTTCTGACGTCCGGCGAACGCGGGCGCGGCCGGACCTCCGGCGCGGCGTTGTGAGAATTCAACGCGCTACGTGGCCGCGGCTGGGCATGCCCCAGATTCCGCTCGCCGACCTGCCGGTCCACCGAGCCCGTGGCTATGCTCGCCGGGACGGCTCCGGCGCAGGCCGACCCGCAGCGGCCTGCCGCGCGACAAGTACCGGAGCCGCTGTGGCAGACCGTCCCGGTCGGCGTGACATCGCTCCCAACACCGTCGCACCGCCGGGGCGGTCTGCTCGTCTCGGCTGCCGCTCGGTCGCGCCCGCGCGGCAGCCGGGCTAGACCGATCCGGTCGGCTGGTCCACGGTCGGCGGTTGACGGTCGCGCAGCGCTTCCAGCAAACCGCGCGTGTACTGGGGCGGCGCGGCGTGCACCGAGAGCAGATTCGCGACGGCGCGATACGCGGCCAGGTCGGATTCCTTGTCCAGGTACAGCGCGCCGGTCAGTTGCTGGAGGTAGACGATGTCGGGCAGGTCGGCCTCGGTGAACCGCAGCATGGTGAACGCGCCGTCGGCCAGCGCGGGTCCGCCGACGTGGTCGGCGAGCACCTGCAGGGTGATGTTGGGTTGGTCGACCGCCGCGAGCAGCCGGTCGAGCTGCTCGAGCCAGACCGCGGAACCGCCGATGCGCCTGCGCAACGCCGCCTCCTCCACGATCAGCCAGATCCGCGGCGGCTCCGGCTTGGTGAGGATGTGCTGACGGCGCATACGCAACGCCACCCGGCGTTCGATCGCGGCGAACGACTCGTTCGGGTGCGCCAGCGACAGCAGCGCCCGCGCGTAGTCGGCGGTCTGGAGCAGTTCGGGTACGGCTCTCGGCTCGTAGCAGCGGATCAACCTGGTCGCCTGTTCGAGCCCGAGGTAGGTGTCGAACCATTTGGGCAACCAGTCGTTGTCACGATGCCACCAGCCGGAGGCGTTGGCCTGGCGGGCGAGCGCGAGGAACTCCTCCCGCTCGGTCGGGTCTGCCACCCCGTAGAGCGTGAGCAGATCCACCAGATCCCGTTCGCGGAATCCGGTGCGCCCCAGCTCCAAGCGGCTGATCTTGGAGTGCGAGCCGCGGATCGACTCGCCCGCGTCCTCGCGTGAGATGCCCGCGGCCTCGCGTAATCGCCGCAACCGCCCGCCGAGCAGCATCCGCAACACCGTCGGGCCATCGCCGACGCCGGGATGCTTTCCTGGAAAAGGAGATTCGGCCGCATGTCGCACTTCCGGAGCACGCATTCACCGAGTTTGCCATGATTTCGTGCCGACTCTCCAGGGCATAGGCTGGTGTCGTGCGTAAGACATGCACAGTTGTCTGTGCACGCCGACGGCCGGGGCACGCGTGGCAACGGCTTCGCGGGCCGGGGCAACCCCGGCGGGACGTGCACGGCTGGGACCCGCGCAGCGCGCTCGGACCGGGCGCGGCATCCGGCGAGCTAACGTTTCCGCGCATCCCGCCGCTATATCGAGTAAGCAGCGGACAGGTCTCGGACCCATCGGCGCACGGGCCCGCGACGAATCTTCAGGAGTCGCGTAAGCAGAGGTGATCTGTATGGCAACCGTTGGCGTTTCAGCGGACCGATGGTCGGTCCGCGGAGTACTGCTCTCCCATCCGACAGCGGACGAACCATCATCGGCCCCGCTCGAGGAGGTGGAACAGGAGATCGGCGCGGCCACCGTGGCCGAGACGATCCCTGAGATTCTCGAAGCGCTGGCCGACCGGACGCTCTCGCTCATCGAGAACATCGCGCTGACGTACCGGACGGTGGACGAGCGACGCGCGATCGTCACCCACCTGGCCACCGGCCGGTGGCGGACGTCCTCGCTCGTCTCGGTGCGCTCGGCGCTGCTCGCTTTCGTCCGTGACGTCCCGAGTCTCTACCGATTCGAGACCATTCTGGTGCTCGAGGTCGCCGACCGTGATCTGACCTTCATCCTCACCGACGCCGCACGTTCCAGGATTCTCGGCTCGGGCACGTGGCGCGCCGGATCCGATCCCGCGGCCGAAGCGCACGACCGCGTGCGCCCCGCGCTGCTGTCCCAGGGCCTGACGCTGGACGGCGTCGCGCTGTGCGGCGCACCCGTCACGGCCGAACTGCGCCGCGAGTGCGAGCGCGCCTTCGGTGTCCCCGCGGAGATCGTCGACGAGCCGCACACCGCGGCCGCGCTCGGCGCCGCCCGCATCGCGGCCGCACAGCTGCCCGAGGATTCCGGACATGAGCACGGCCACGAGCCGAGCGGCGCCACGGCGCTCGCCACCCGCGAGCGGCGGCGAGCCGGTGTCATGCTGCCGGTCGGCGCGGCGGCGGCCGCGGTGCTCGCCGCGTCCGGCATCGCGGTCGCCCACGTCACCGACAACGGGGTGTGGGCACGCCAACCGGACCACAAGACCGCCCAGGCCCAGGCCCCTGCCACGCCGGACCCGGCCGACCCCTCCGCACCGCCGATCGTGATCGAGTCCACCATTCAGGCGCCGACCTCCGCCGCGCCGCAGAACCCCGGGCGGCCGACGCCGCGTCCGGCCGCGCGGCCTATCGACCCCGGCGACCCGGCCGATCCGTACGATCCGAACGACCCGCGTCCAGAGACTCATACGAGGACAGTGGAACCGACACAGTACGACGGACCGGCGACACCCGGTGGAGAAGCCGCGGCGCCGGGTCAGGAGCCGGCCGCCACACCGGAGGTACCGACCACGACGGCGGTCGGCGCGCCGAACGGCGACGGCCTGTTCCCCGGCGAATCACCGCCTCCCCCGGTCGGTTCCGATCCCGCGGCCATCTCGGCCTGGTGGGAGAACCACCTGCGCCTGAAGCAGATCTGGATGCAGGGAGGTTGAGCGGGTTCAGGCGAGCCGGACCCGCGCGCTGGCCCTGCCGAACAGCTTGCGGTCACCACAGGTGGCGGTGACGAGCACGGTCGCGGTGCGTTCGACCGGATCCAATTCCTTGACGCGCCCGCCGAATTCGATCGTGCTGTTGCGGTCCGCGGGCACCGGCGCGAATCCGGCGAAGCGCACGCCGTAGTCGAGCACCGCACCGGGATCACCGAGCCACCGCGTCAGGTATCCCGCGCCGAAGCCCATGGTCAGCAGACCGTGCGAGATGACGTCGGGCAACCCCACCGCCCTGGCAATTTCGTCGCTGAAATGGATGGGATTGGTGTCGCCGGAGACGCCCGCGTAGTTGACCAGGCCGCCGCGCGAGAGCGCCACCCGATGCTCGGGCAGTCGATCACCGACGCGCAGGTCCTCGAAGCGAATCCGGCCGGGCCGGTCGCTGGTTTCCGCGACCTCCGCCGGGCCTTCGGCGCACTCGGCCATCCGCGCCGCGCCGGGGCGGCCGGTATCGCCCCGCGTGGCGGGCGGCTGCACGACGCCCGCCACCGTCGCGGCGAGATCGCCGACCAGCTCGACGCCGGTCTGCGCGACGACGGTGCTGTGCGCGGTTTGCAGCGGCCGCCCTGCGCCGTCGCGGAGCAGGCTACGCATGACCAGTATGTCCATCGCGCCGAATTGGCGGAACGACTCGAACGAGCACTCGCTGACCAGATCGTCGCCCGCGACGATCGGGCGGTGCACCCGCACCTGCTGTTCGGTGTGCAGCACCTGGCTGATGTCGTAGCCGGTGAGCTCCGTTTCGAACAGGGTTCGCTGCATTTGCAGCCAGACGATTGCCGGGAAGGTCAGCGGCGCGACGAGACCGTCGTAGCCGAGGGCCGTCGCCGCGTCCTCGCTCCAGTGCGCCGGGTGATCGTCCTGCACGGCCTGGGCGAATTCTCTGATCTTCTCGCGGCCGACTTCGTAGTGGTCGGCGAGCCGGAAATGCCGCCCGACCAGCGCCTCGGCTTGCTGGGCGGCGGATGGGGTGTCGAGGTACAGCGTCATGTCAGTTAATCGCGCGGCGACGCCTCAGCGCAACGCCGGAGGAAAGAAGTAGCAGGTCAACACGCGTTTCGCGCGGGGGCGCCGCGCAGACGTTCGTCGAGCCACAACATTGCCTCGGGATAGCCGGTCACCGCGCCGATGAGATGCTCGCCGAACACCCCGCGATAGACCGCGGAAGCCCCCAGCTCGCACTGCTCGCGATAGAGGTTGCGCGCGCCCTCGGCCGGGATCCAGAACTCCTGGTCGCCGTTGAAGATGTAGAGCGGCACCGCCGAGCGCCTGCCTTCCATTCGCGTCACCCGGTAGATCTCGGCGGCGAAGTCCGAATCCAGCGGATCGGCGAAGTTGGCGGCGATGTCGATGGGTAGCATCAGCACGCCCGCGGCCCCGAAGACGCTGCCGCACAGATCTTTCGCCGGTGAGGTCGCGATCCATTGGGCCAGGTTGTTCATCCGGCCCAGGATCTCGGGGCGCTCCCTGCCGATGGCGAACACCGCGGCCATGAAGACCGCGGAGGCCAGATTGCCGTTCATGCTGCGCGCCAGGATCTCGTAGTCGGCGGGCACCCCGCCCAGCGCGGCCCCGACGACGACCTCGGACAGTTCCGGCGCGTAGTCCGCGATCAGCTTGACCGCGCCGTGCGTGGCGATGGCGCCGCCGGAGTAGCCGAACATGCCGAACCCGCTGGCGCCGAACTCCTCGGGCAGCAGGTTGCGCACGGCACGGATGGCATCCAGCACCGCGTGGCCCGCGACATATGGTTCGGCGTAGGCCATCCAGGGACCCTCGTGATCGGGAATCAGCACCGCGTAGCCCCGCAACAGCGCCAATTGCGTTGTGGGCGGGATGAAGTCGGTGACGCTGGTGTTGTCGGTCCACCCGTTGGCCAGGCTGTATCCGGGCGTGCAGTCGCGGCCGAGCGCGTCGATCGGCAGGTTGTTCACCACCACCGGGCGATCGCCGGGGCCGGTCCACACGCCGGGAGGCACGACCAGTGTCGCGGTGGCGAAGGAGGGCCTGCCGTGCGCGTCGGTGGTGCGGTATTTCATCAGCAGCGCTCGGCGGAACGGCACCAGCACCAGCAGCCCCGCCGTGGCGGTGACATCCCGGACCTCGATGATCTGGCCCTCGGTGTAGTCGGCGAGGCCGGGCGGCCACGCGTCGAAGATCGGATCGCCGACCGGCGCGGGCAGCACCGCCTCGCGCAGCGCGGCCAGCGTCGGTGAGAGGCCCGCGGTCTCCAGCACCGCGCCGTCCTGTCGCGGCGCGGTGACGATCGCGGGCGGCGGGATCACCCGATCGATCAACTCCTGCAGGCCGGGCAGCAACGATCCCGAAACATCGGGCAGTGCGGGCAGGCTCGGCGGCACGGGCGGTGCGGGCGGCTGGGCCGCTGCGTGGCCCATCGTCACCGAACCGGCGAGCAGCACCGTCAGGAAAAGGGCACGCAAACATCTCATGGCACACGCCTCTGGGTGCGACGTCGGGTTCGCCTGGCGCCCGGGAGATGCGGCCTTCCACCCCGAAATGCCCCCTGTCGCGCCGGGGCCAGGGACTCAGGCTAGCCGGACGCGCAGAGACGGATGTCCGCTCGTGCTCGAGTTGTGTGTGTCATGACGCCGAATCGCAACAACCGAGCCGAATTCGGTCCGCCGCGAGGTGGATTCGGCTCGGTTGCGGT
>NZ_JBYISM010000029.1:0-130168 GCF_057708605.1 Nocardia sp. bgisy118
TCGGGTGCACCGAAACTGGGCTCTGCGCTTTCGGATGCCCTGGATCACGACACCCACCGGCCCATCCGAAGAATCCGATACAAACCAGAATGCAAACCGTGGGGTTTCCGTGGGGTTGGCCAAATAGAACAGGTCAGGCCCGGTTAGAAACCGGACCTGACCTGTTGCTTTTGTGGAGCTAAGGGGACTCGAACCCCTGACCCCCACATAGAGCGTGATGAGCTCATCGGGCTGGCGAGGATCGAAGTTCGGCGTCCACACCAACGATCTCCTCCGATACGCGACAGATGTACCGAGATCGACCCGGCGGCAGTTGCATCGAATCAGGTTCAGCGACAAGGGATTACACTCCGCGATGCAGACACTTCAGCCAGGACCGGGCAGTACGACTTCCACTCGGGGCCGTGCCGAGGAACACCGCGCTGGGCATCGAACCCCAATGACCAGTAGTCAGAACGTCAAATTCCATTGACGGCGCCGCAGCCGTCCCTATCCACTACGACTGAGATGGGCGGCGACGCCAAAAAGGGTCCTGATCAGGGAAAAGCGACGCCGTCGCCAATGTCGCTCAGATCCGCAGGCAATCAGCCATCGGTAGCACCAGACACCGTCTCGGCGACGAAAGTGCGGGGTAACCGGGGGGCCAGCCCAAGTCTCCACCAGGACGGTCGAGATTGTTCCTCAAGATTGTCAGACATTGTGCGGCCTGATGTGAGCGCCCGCATCGCCGCCCGGCGGCCGAGTCCGCCGATCGATGCGGTCTGCGAGGTCCGAATTGCCGAGGACCGAGACAGCGAACATCTGGCACAGCCAGAGGCCAAGGGTCTCTCGCCAACACACTGCGACGGTATGTCGCACAACACCCACCACGCCCGGAATCCGCTGACCGACTTCCTACATCGCCTTAGGGCGACGATGACCAGGCGGTCTGGTCTCTCAACCTCAGAGCCGCGGGGAGGTCCGTGCTCCTGCGTCAGGCCGAGAGTATCGGGAAACATCGCCCTGCGGGCCTCGGATCGTGACCGGAGCCGGTATGCCTATTGCAGCGCAACGTATTTGGTCTCGAGGTATTCGTCGATGCCTTCGCTGCCGGCTTCCCGGCCGAGGCCGGATTGTTTGATTCCGCCGAACGGGGCAGCGACGTCGGAGATGATCCCGCGGTTCACTCCGACCATCCCGGCTTCGATTGCATCCGACACTCGCAGCGCCCGGTGCAGGTCACAGGTGTAAATGTAGGCGGCCAATTCGTATTCGGTGTTGTTGGCGGCGGCGATGCCCTGGTCCTCGCCGTCGAAGCCGGTGATCGCGGCGACCGGCCCGAATACCTCTTCACGCAGAATGCGCGCATCGGCGCTGACGTCGGTCAGCACGGTCGGGGCGTAGAAGTAGCCGTCGCCGTCGCCGTCGGCGCAGGCGCCGCCGGTGGTGACCACCGCACCCTTGGTGACGGCATCGGTCACCAGTTCGTCGACCGCATGTCGCTGCTTGTCGGTGATCAACGGGCCGACCTGCACGCCGTCGAGGTGGCCCGGGCCGATGGTAAGCCCACGCATGCGTTCGGTGAGGCGGGCAGTGAATTCGTCGCGGACCGCGTTGTCGACATGGAAGCGGTTCGCGGCGGTACACGCCTGGCCGGTGTTGCGCATCTTGGCGGCCATCGCCCCCTCGACTGCGGCGTCGAGATCAGCCTCGGCGAACACAACGAACGGCGCATTGCCGCCGAGTTCCATCGAGGTGCGCAGCACCGAGGTGGCCGCGCGGGCGAGCAGGTGTTTGCCCACCGCGGTGGATCCGGTGAAGGTGAGCTTGCGCAGCCGCGAGTCGGCCAGCATCGTGTCGGTCAGTTGTGCTGATCGCGAGGTCGGCAGGATCGACAGGACACCGGGCGGCAGACCGGCCTCGGCGAGAATCTGGCCGAGCAGCAGCATGGTCAACGGCGTTTCGGAGGCGGGTTTGACCACCATCGTGCAGCCGGCGGCGAGCGCGGGGCCGATCTTGCGGGTGCCCATGGCCAGGGGGAAGTTCCACGGCGTGATCGCCAAGGTCGGGCCGACGGGCTGTTTGGTCACCAGGATTCGCCCGTTCCCCGATGGGGAGGGTGTGTAGCGGCCGTTGATCCGAACGGCTTCCTCTGCGAACCAGCGCAGGAATTCACCGCCGTAGCCGACCTCGGCGTAGCTGTCGGGTAGGGGCTTGCCCATTTCCAGGGTCATCAGCAGTGCAAAGTCGTGTCGGCGTGCTGTCACCAGTTCCCATGCTCGGTACAGGATTTCCGCGCGGCGGCGTGGCGGGGTCGCGGCCCACGCCGGTTGGGTGGTGGCCGCGATGGTCAGGGCCTGCGCGCCGTCGGCTGGGTCGGCGTCAGCTACCTCGACGAGAACCTTTCCGGTGGCCGGGTTGTGGACCGGGAACCTCGACCCGCTGGAGGCCGGAACTTGGTGGCCGCCGATCCACAGGTCGGTCGGCAGCGCGGCCAGGAGGGCGTCGATGTCGGTCATCGGCGGCCTGCCGCTGCGTGCAGGACATCGTCGAGCACGGTGATGGCCTCGTCGAGCAGGTCGTCGCTGATCACCAGGGGTGGCAGCAACCGGATCACGTTGGAGTGGGTGCCGCAGGTCAGCAGAACCACGCCTTGGGCGAGGGCTTCGGCGGCGATCCATTTGGTGAGGTCGGGGTCTGGATCGGTGGTGCCTGGGTGGACGATCTCGATGGCCAGCATCGCGCCGCGGCCGCGGACGTCGCCGATCATGCCGGTCCGATCGGCCGATTCCTTCAGCCGTGGCTTGATCGCGTGCTCGATGGCCCGGGCCCGGGCCGGCAGGTCGAGATCGTGCATCGTGTGCAAGGTGGCCAGCGCGGCCGCGCAGGACACTGGGTTGCCGCCGTAGGTGCCGCCGAGACCGCCTGGGTATACCGCGTCCAGGAGTTCGGCGCGGCCGGTGATCGCGGCCAGGGGCATACCGCCTGCGATGCCCTTGGCCATGGTGATGATGTCGGGCTCGATCTGCTCGTGCTCGCTGGCGAACCAGGCGCCGGTGCGTGCGAATCCGGTCTGCACCTCATCCGCGATGAACACGACACCGTGCTGTTTGGCCCAGTCCGCCAGCGCGGGAAGAAAACCCGGGGCCGGTGTGATGAAGCCGCCTTCGCCTTGGATCGGTTCGATGATGATCGCGGCCAGCGATTCGGCGCCGATCTGCTTGTCGATCTGGTCGATGGCACGGCGTGCGGCGAGGTCGCCGGTCAGCCGATCGCGGTAGGGATAGGAGGTCGGCATCCGGTAGACCTCGGGCGCGAACGGCCCGAACTGGGCCTTGTAGGGCATCGACTTCGCGGTCAGTGCCATGGTCAGGTTGGTGCGGCCGTGGTAGGCGTGGTCGAATGCGACGACCGCGGTCTTGCCGGTGGCCAGCCGCGCCACCTTGACGGCATTTTCCACGGCTTCGGCGCCGGAGTTGAACAGGACCGTGCGCTTGTCGTGTGCGCCCGGGGTCAAGGCCGCGAGTTGTTCGGCGACCTCGATGTATCCCTCGTACGGGGTGACCATGAAGCAGGTGTGGGTGAAGCGACGGGCCTGCTCGGCCACCGCGGCGGCTACCTCCGGGTTGGCAGCGCCGACGGTTGTCACCGCAATCCCTGAGCCGAGATCGATGAGGGAGTTGCCGTCGACGTCGACGATCACCCCGCCATCGGCGTCGGCGGCATACACCGGCGCTGCGGACCCGACCCCGGCCGCGACGGCCTGGCTGCGCCGCTGTGCCAGTGCGGCCGAACGCGGCCCAGGCAACGCAGTGACAATAGAGCGCTGTTGCGCGAGACGATAGGCGATATCGGTCATCAGAGAACTCCAGGTGAATGGATCGGAGGGCGCCGCGGCGCTGCGCGGCGTCGGAACCGGCAGATGGCTCGCGCGGGACGATCCGGCGGCGAGCGGGCAGGTCGTTCAGGTGCCGAGGTTCGAAATTTGCTCCACACCAATGTGATTCGAGTGGCTCATGGCGAGAACCCTGTGCGGGCGGCGCCTACGCAGCACACGCCACCGGGGCAGGGCTGTCCAGGCGTCAGTGGAGGGTGCTCATCACATGCTTGATCCGGGTGTATTCCTCGACGCTGTAGGTGGAAAGGTCTTTGCCGTATCCGGAGTATTTGAATCCCCCGTGTGGCATTTCGGCGACCAGCGGGATGTGGCAGTTCACCCATACCGCGCCGAAGTCCAGTGCTCGGGTGAGGCGTTCGACGGTGCCGTGGTCGCGGGTCCACACGCTCGAGGCCAAGCCGTAGTGCACGTCGTTGGCGTAGTCGATGGCCTGGGACTCGTTGGTGAAGGACTGCACGGTCAGCACCGGCCCGAAGGTCTCCTGCTGCACGATCTCGTCGTGCTGACGGACGCCGGTGATGATGGTGGGTTCGAGGAAGTAGCCCAGGTCTCCTACGCGTTTGCCACCGGTAACGATCCGGGCGTGCGACGGCAGCGCATCGAGTTTGTCGGTGACCGTGGTGAAGTGGTCGATGTTGTTCAACGGGCCGTAGTAGGCGTTCGGGTTCTTGGGCAGTCCGGGCCGCAGGGTCTCCGCCTTTTTCACCAGCGTCTCGACGAGCTGATCGTGGACGGAGTGGTGGACCAGGACCCTGGCTGCAGCGGTGCAGTCCTGTCCGGCGTTGAAGAAGGCCGCCTCGGCGATGCCGGCGGCCGCCTTGTCGATGTCGGCGTCGGCGAACACGACTGCTGGTGCGTTGCCGCCGAGTTCGAGGTGTACGCGTTTGACCTGCTCTGCTGCCGCGGCCGCGACGGCGATCCCGGCCTTCACCGACCCGGTGATCGAGACCAGGCCGAGCGCGGGGTGCGACACCAGTGCCGCGCCGGTGCTGCTGTCACCGAGTACTACGTTGAGGACCCCGTCGGGCAGGATGTTTTTGCTCAGCCGGGCGAGGACCAGGGTGCTTTCGGGTGTGGTGTCGCTGGGTTTGAGGACGACGGTGTTGCCGGCGGCCAGGGCAGGTCCGATCTTCCAGATGGCCATCATGAACGGGTAGTTCCACGGCGACACCTGACCGACGATTCCGATCGGTTCCCGCCGCACGTAGGAGGTGAATCCTTCCATGTACTCCCCGGCGGCTTTTCCCTCGAGCAGTCTGGCGGCTCCGGCGAAGAAGCGCAGCTGGTCGGCGGCCACTGCCACCTCCTCGGTCGCGATGACCGCCCGCGGCTGGCCGGTGTTGCGGCACTGCGCTTCGACGATGTCGTCGGTGTGCGCCTCGATCGCGTCGGCCAGTTTCAACAGCACCGTCTGCCGGAAGGCCGGGGTGGTCTTACCCCAGGTGACAAACGCTCGTGACGCGGCGGCGACCGCCGCCTCGACATCCTCGCGAGTCGAGATCGGTGCTCGGCCCACCACCCGCTCGTCGACCGGATTGACAAGGTCCAGGGCCTCGGTGGACAGCGAGGCCACGAACGAGCCATCGATGTAGTTGCGCAACAGCGCGATCGACATGATTCCCTCTCAGTGTTGTGCGGTGGTGACGGGGATGGCGGGCGAGGTCGGCGTGTTCTTCGACAGTGCGCGGCTGGCGTCTTCGGCTGCTCGCTGTCCCGCGCTCACCGCGCCGTCGATATAGCCCTGATTGACGGTGGCGGTCTCGGTGCCTGCCCAGTGGATTCGTCCGACCGCTCGGCGGTCGGCGTCGGTGTACTGGGTGATCACGCCGGGCGGGCGGGAGCTGACGCACCCGCTGATCCACGGTTCGTGCGTCCAGTCCTTTTCCAGGTAGGCCCGCGGGTGGCCGGCCTCGGGCCCGAATAGGGTCTGTAGGTCGGCCAGGAACATCGCGCGGCGCACCTCGGGGTTGTCGAGGATCTCATCACTCCAGTGCAGGCCGTATCCGGATCCGGCGGTACCGAGGAAGGTGAGTAGGATCCCGACGCTGCCGTCGGGCGGGGAGTTGTCGACGACGTAGTTGGCGACCCGCAGGTCGGTGATGGCCTGCCCGTTGAATCCCTTGTCGCGCCAGAACGGTCGGTCATAGATCGCGAACAGTTTGCTCTCGGTGCCGTTGCACCAGCGGCGCTGCAGCATGGCCCGGCGCGTGGGCAGGTCCGGCGCGAACCGGATGCGGTTGGCGTCCGAAGGGGCCATCGCGACGATCACCTGGTCGGCACGAACATCGGCACGGGCGGAGGACACCAGCACCCCGGTGTCGTCCTGGGTGATCTGTAAGACCGGCGAATCGAGGACGACCTTTCCGGGCAGCGCTTCGGCCATGCGCAGCGAGATCAGCTGGGTGCCGCCCACCACCCGGGATTCCTGAGCGCCGCCGGTGATGTTGACCAGGTGTTCGATCCCGCCACAGCCAGCGATGCGGGCCAGCTGCACCAGCAGCGAGGTGCTGTGCAGGTCTTCGCCGTCGGTGACGGTGAAGGCCAGCTTGAACAGCAGCCGGACTTCCTTGGTGAAGGAGTTCGCGTCGATCCACTGTCCGAAGGTGATGCTGTCCCAGTGGCGGGCCTCGGGGGCGTTCCATGGCGCGTCGAGTGGGACGGTTTTCGCCATCCGCTCCAGCCGCAGCTGCATCTGGGCGTAGTCGACCAGGACCATCGGGTTCAACGGCGGGATCGTCCCCTCGTACAGCTTCTTCTTGCCTTTGCGCAGATAGATCGACTTGCCCTCGACGTAGGTCTTGAACGTGTCGAGGCCGAGTTCGTCCAGCAGCGCCAGCACGTGGTCCTGGCCGGGTCCGACCCACTGCCCGCCGCCCTCGGTGATCACCCCGGGGGCGACATCGAGGTTGAGGGTGCGGCCGCCGACCCGGTCACTGGCTTCGAGCACGACGACGGAATGTCCGGCTTGGTGGAGTCGGCGGGCTGCGGTGAGACCCGATACCCCGGCACCGACGATGACGACGTCGGCTGTCAGTTGCTCGCTCATGGTGTGACTCCTTTGTCTATCGGAAGCGTGGAGTGCGCCGGAGCCTGTGCGGGCCGGCGGATTACTGTCAGCGCACGCGGCGGTCGAGGAGGTCGGAGAATCGATCGAGCCTTCACGCCGCACGAACTGCCGTTGGGCTGGAAGCAGGCGAGGGAGCGAACCGTGGCTGGGCGCGCCACACTGCCTGGAGGTCGTCGGAAACCTCGTCGCCGCAGAGCCGGTCGGCGAGCAGGCTTCCCAGGTAGGGGCCCTGTGCCATCCGCCGAGAAAGGCTGTTGGTAGACCGAACTCTTTGCCGTCGACGAATTCGGCGTCGGCTCCAGCGTTGGCGAGGATCTGGGCGTTCCATCGTGATCGCTTGAGCTGGGGTGACGGCGGCGATCACGTTCCCGATTCGTTCGTAGTCGCAGTCGATGCCGAGCCGTTCGATCAGCCCGTCGGAATAGTTGACGGAGCCGTCGGCGAACTGGATGACCCGGCGCAGGCGCCAGGGATGCATGGCAGCAAGCATCTGTGCGTCACCGACCAGGGTGTTGGTCAGGTATCCGGCCATTGCGTGAGGCCGCTCCCCACCCGCAGAATTCCGATTCCAGCAGTGCGACGTCGACGCCGCGCTCGGCGAGGCGCAAGGCGGTAGCCATACCTAGATGCCCGCTGCCGACGACCACGACGTCCGCGGTGATCTCGCCTTCCAACGGTGGGGCGAAGTCGGTAGGCCGTTCGATCCAGCCGCTGAACGAGGCGTACTCGATCCCGTTGTCGGCGCGGGTTTCGGTGGTCTTGTTCACTGGTTTCCTCCAGATCGCCTTGTGGCAGTGGTGCGTCGACGACGCTGTGGTGGCTTCCGTGTGGCGCAGTGCTTGTCGATATGCGCGGCGATGCGCTCAACGATCAAGTCGGCCAGCGAGTCCGGGAGGTGGTGGCCCATTCCCGCGATGACGAGGTGGCGGGAGTCGGGAATAGCGGCCGCGGTCGCCTCGCCCCCGGAGGCGTCGACGAGGGGGTCACGTTCGCCGTTGATGACGAGCGTGGGCACCTGGATCGTGCGCAGCTCGGCGGTGCGGTCGCCGGACGCCAGGATGGCCTGTAGCTGGCGTTGCATCCCGGCAGCGCCGTCACCGGCTGTTCTGTCCCATTGGGTAGCTGCGTGCTCGGCCTCGGCGAGCTCATCAATGGGATACCCCGCGCCCGCCAAGTTGGCGGTTAGGCGAAGGTGCGCCTTGATCGCCTGCGGTTTCGTCTTCGGCGACTGAGTGGCAAGGATGAAGGTCGTCTTCAGCGATGCTCGCCCGACCGCCGGGTTGCCCGTTGTCGAGTAGATCGAGGTCAATGACGCTGCGTGCGTGGGGAATGCGGCGGCGACCGTCTGCGCGATCATGCCCCCCATCGATCGCCCGACCAGATGAGCCGGACCGACACCGAGGTGCTCGATCAGGTATGCGCAGTCGGTGGCGCAATCGGTAAGGGTGTAGGCATCCGAGCGGGGGCGCGACGAGGCCAGCCGCGGGACCCCCGGGGCGGGATCGGAGACGAAGGTCGACCGGCCGCTGTCCCGGTTGTCCATCCGGATGACGAGGAAACCGCGGGACACGAGCGCTGTCACGAACTGCTGGGACCACATGGTCAGGTCTTCACCGAGACCACCGATGAGCAGCACCGCGGGTTGGCCTGGCTCACCGTCGACGCGATAGCAGACACGGATGCCACTGGGCAGACGTGTGAACTGATCCGTGCTCACCTCAGACTGGTCAGACATTGCCGGATTCCTGTGCCGCGCCGGCCAGTTGCCCGAGAGTGGATGTGTCGCCGGCGAAGGGCTGGTCGGTGCTGGCGCTGAGGTGCAGGCTTTCGTCGAACAGCGCGCCCCGCAGCAGTTTGGCGTCTTCGGGGTAGGACAGTCCCATCCGCCAGGGCAGTTCGGTTCCTTGGCGGGGCACGGTGTGCTGGGACCGCAGTACGTACCCTGCGCTGATGTCGAGCACCGGCCTGGTCTGCATGCCGGGCTCGGCCACCGCGACCGCGGTGTCGTAGCCGTCGCTGTCCATGTGCGCGAGCAGGTCGCAGAAGTAGCGGCACATGAGGCTGATCTTCAGCGTCCACGACGAGGTCGTGTATCCGACCGCGATCGCCCAGTTGGGGACGCCGGAGAGCAGCATTCCGCGGTAGGCGATCGATTCGGCGAGGTTGACCGGAGTGCCGTCGACTTGCAGGTCCATGCCCCCGAGCAGCTGCAGGTTCAGCCCCGTCGCGGTGACGATGACATCGGCGGGCAGCTCGCGACCGGATTCGAGCAGGATGCCGGTCTGGGTGAATCGCACGATCTTGTCGGTGACCACCGAGGCGTCGCCCTTGCGGATCGATGCGAAGAAGTCGCCGTCGGGTGCCAGACACAGCCGCTGGTCCCACGGATCATAGGGCGGGTTGAAATGGGTGTCGACGTCGAAACCCTTGGGCAGCAGGCGCTTGTTGACGCGCCGAATCAGCGCACGCCCGGCCCGGGGGAACATGCGCAGGCCCTTCACGACCCCTCGGTCGAGCCAGATGTTCTTGAACCGGGTCAGCGCGTAGCCGCGCTGCTCGCCGAACAGCTTCGTCAGTGTCAGCGCCAGCGAGTCCACCCGGGGCAGCGACATCACATACGTCGGGGTGCGCTGGAGCATGGTCACGTGCTCGGCCGCGCCCGGACCCGCGGCCATCGACGGAACGAGCGTGATCGCGGTGGCGCCGCTACCGATCACCACCACTTTCTTGCCGGCGTAGTCGTAGCCCTCCGGCCAGTGCTGGGGATGGAGGATGTCACCGCCGAAGTCGTCACGGCCCTCGAAATGCGGGGTGAAGCCTTCGTCGTAGCGGTAGTAGCCGGTCGCGGCAAAGACCCAATTCGCCTTGATCTGCTGGTGGTTGACCGAGTCGTCGCCATCGTCGATCCGGACCCGAAGTGTCCAGGCCGCCTCGGTCGTGGACCAGTCGGCCGAGGTCACTCGGTGTCGGAAGCGGATCAGCTTCTGGAGATCGTTCTCCTGCACGGTTTCGCGCAGGTAGTCGCGGATGAGTGGGGCGTCCGCGATCGCGGCCCTGTCCTTCCACGGCTTGAATTCGTAGCCGAAGGTGTGCAGATCCGAATCAGATCGAATACCGGGGTAGCGGAACAGATCCCACGTGCCACCGATATTGTCGCGGCTTTCCAGCACGACGACGCGTTTGTTTGGGAATGCTTTCGTGACGTAGCGGGCGGCGCCGATTCCCGAGATTCCGGCACCGATGATCACGATGTCGAACTCTTCGTTGACGATCGTCGACGTGTTCATCACATTCACCCCAATTTCCGTTGGTTAGGCGTTAAACCACCCTCCCTTCGGAGCTGCGCCGCCAACTACAACGCCGTGCCCCCACCTGAGACCTCGACAGGTGCACAGTGCACCGGTCGGTGTGTGCGTGTCGGTCTCGCCGGACGGGACTGGGAGAAGAGCCGCTACCGCCGAGTACGGCAGGGTGTCCGCTGGCTCATGGCCACCTCGAAGGCTCGCCGGCCGCCACGCGGCTCGCAACGCCGGTCGTTTCTAGCTCCGGCAGCAACACGGTCAACGGTCGTCGCGCAGCTGCAGATACATCAGTGCGGCGACCACACTGGTCGCGTTGTCGACCAGTGGTTTCGGCAACAGCCGGTCGACGCGGGCCAGTCGGCGCTCGATGGTGTTGCGGTGGGTGAACAGGCGCTCGGCGGTGCTGGTGGCGTTGAAGCGCTCTTGCACGTAGGTCAGGGCTGTCTCCCGCAGCACGGTGTCGGCTGTCGCGAATTCGCCGAGGGTATCGGTGACGAACTGTTCGGCTTGGGCCATGTCGGCAGACAGGGCCGCGACGAGCTGGATGTCTTCGTAGCGTACGACCTGGCGGGCCGAACCCAACCGTGCCAGGACTCGCTGCGCGGTGGCCGCATCCAGGTGGGTGCGGCGAAAACCCTCGATGTCACGTCCGGGCCGGCCCAACGCCACCCGTACCCCCGATAATCCCTCCAGCTCCGGCTGCAACGTCGAAATCGGTGGGACCTGATCGGCCGGAATCCACAACCAGAGCGCATTCGTGCTCGCCACCAACGTCAAACGCCGTCCGGCGCCGCAGGCCCGCATCACATACTCGGCTGCTGCCTCGAGCACCTCGGAGCGTTCGGTGGAGTCCACCCAGATGATGGCTGCTAGATGGGTTCCGGTGAGGGCGTAGCCAAGGCGCGCCTCAGCGCGCGGACGGCTGATCGGTGCGCCTTCGATCAGCAGCTGCGCGGTGGCGTGCCGTTCGGCGTTGGCGCTGCGGGCGAGGTCGGTGCGTTCGGCTTCGATGTATTCGGCCAGAGCGGTCATCGAGTCATCGACGAAGGTGATGATCGAATACGCCGACACCTGCAAGATCTCACGCAGCAGTTCGTGATCACTGGTCGCGGCGAAACACTCGTCGGTCCACCGTCGCCACGAGATCCGCTGGCCGGCGCGCCACGATCCCAGGTCGTTGGTGTCCAGCCCTCGCCGCACAAGGTCACGGGCGAAACTCAGGGTCTCGGGATCTTCACAGGGTGGAACGCGGCGACCGGGACTCTGGATGGTCGCGGTGAGCCAGTGGATGAGATACGCCTTGTTCATGCGCCGGTCCTCGGCGGCGAGTACCGGGTCCTCGACGACGAACTGGTATTGGGTTCTGAGCTGGGAGGCGGAGAAGACTTCGTCGACGAGTTCCTCGGTGGTGGGCAGAATTCGTTCGGCAACGCCGCGCATCAGCGCACACACCCGCTCGCTCGGCATGGGCCACAGTTCCTCCATGGGTGCACTGTTCACCATCGGTGGCTCGATTGCACCCGACTCTCCGAGAACCGCCACGACGGCCTCAACTCCCCCCGCTGTGGCGATTGTCGGCAACGGCGGGCCTGTGCAATGCCCACGTTTCGGTCTCGGGTGGACGGGTCCCGGCTGGGAAGCTGTCCGCACGCCGGCCTGCCATGCTTCGCGCCATCGACGGCATCTACCGCTCGCCCCCAGAATTCAGGCGCGCCGTGACGCGTGCCGGGAGGCGTCTGTCGATGATCAGCGTGCGGATCTCGGCGAGGCTCAGGTACGGGCCGTCTTGACCGGGTTTGCCCATGACAGCGAGAAGGACCGGCAATTCGCTGTCCATCAACGTGGGTCGATGCGGCGGCAGCGACCGGCGGCTCGCGCGAAGTTGGCGTCCATCATGATGCGGATCTGATCAGCACCCAGTCCTCGCTCGCTGGTATCGGTGTCGGGGTCGACACAGTCGACGGCGAATTCCTCGAACCGCTCGAGTTCAGATCCGAGCCGCGGATCGGCATATCCGGGATGTCACCTTGCCCACTCCGAAACAGGTTGTCGAACATGATGGCGCTCCTTCGCATTCCCCCGGTGGTTCGTGGTGGCGCAGCGGATGCCAGTTTTCGGGCAGGTCGATATCACCGGCTACGACGAGGTGCACCCTCATACTTGACGAGCTGGTGCACGCTGCACACTCCACTCACATAGGTGGGTGCTGTTGTAGTCCCTCAGCCTTCGACGGCGTCCCGGCCAGGGAGCAGGAGTTGGCGCAGGGCGTGGCCGACGGCCAGGTCGGCGAGGGCGTCGACGGCTTCCGACAACGGCCGACGGGCGGAGATCATCGAGGCTAGATCGAGGCGGCCTGCCATCATCTCGTCCACCAGTTCCGGGATGTCGCGGTGCGGGATGGACGAGCCGTAATTGCAGCCGAGGATGCGCTGGTCGGCTTCGGCGAGCGCGAGTGGATCGAAGGTCGCGTATTCGCCTTGCGCGGGAAGGCCGACGATCACCGCCGCGCCGCCGAGCCCGAGTGCGGCGATGGCCTGCTCGGTGGTGCGGATCTTGCCGATCGCGTCGAACACGTAGTCATACCCCTCGGGCACGGCCGAACGGAGCGCGGCGACCACGTCGGGCACCGCGGCGGCATCGACGGTGTCGGTCGCGCCGAGTGTGACGGCCAGTTCGAGTTTGTCGGCCACGACGTCGACCGCGACGATGCGGGTTGCTCCCGCGAGTCTCGCGCCCTGGATGCAGGCCAGACCGACTCCGCCGCAGCCGATCACGGCGACGGTGGACTCCGGCCGGACCGCCGCGGTGTTGCGGACCGCACCAACACCGGTAGCGATGGCGCAGCCGATGATCGCGACGTCCTCGAGTGGGGCGTCGTCGCGAATCTTGATGGCACCGGACACCGGGACCACTACTTCCTCGGCGAACGAGGACACGCCGAGATAGTGGTGGATGGGGCCGGTCGCGTCCGACAAGCGGGTCGTGCCGTCGTAGAGCACCCCGCCGGGCGCGACGATAGTGGCCACCAGTGCGCACTGCGCGGGTCGTCCGGCGCGACAGGTGCGGCAGTGCCCGCAGCCGGGCACCCACGACAGCACGACGTGGTCGCCGATCTCGAGGTCATCGACCCCATCACCGACCGCGGTCACGATCCCTGATCCTTCGTGCCCCAGGACAACCGGCTGTGGCACCTGCCATGCGCCAGCGGTGACGTGCAGGTCGGAGTGACAGACCCCGGCCGCGACGATCCGGACCTGCACTTCGCCGGGACCCGGGGGCGCCAGATCGACGTCCCTGAGCGTGATCTTGCCGTCGTCGTCGAGGACGACCGCGCGGATGAGAGTCGGCTGAAAGTTGGTGGTGTCGTGAGTAGGCATGTGGTGGTTCCTGATTCGTTGAGCTGTGGTGGGCCGCGCTGGCACTTTTGGCACTGCCATGGCGGCCCGTCGAGCGTGGTGTGTCAGAGGCCCAGGCGATCAGCGATCTCGTGGGCATCGGCTGTCCACAGGCCCGGTGATCCCACGGGGTACTGAGAGCGGAACCCGAGTAGTTTCTGCACCCGCACGGAGAGTCCGCGGATCGTGTCTCGGTCGATCAGCAGCGCGTGTGCCTCCTCTGGAGTCAGAAACGATGCCTGAACGGCGATGCTCACTGCCCGCCGGCACTGGTCGTGGGTCTGGTTCGCGCCGCCCCCGTGCAAGACCTTTCCGGAGAAGTACAAGGCGTCACCGGCGCTCATCTCGGCCGCGACGGTTTCCTCAGGATCTCCGCGCATACCGAAGTCGTCGGCCAGATGAGTTCCCGGTAGCACTCGGGTCGCGCCATTGGCGTCAGTGAAATCGGTCAGCGCGACAAGGAGATTGGCGCTTACCTCGGGTGCGTACTTGCCCATGGCGGCGAAGGCGGGATAGTTCTCGTTGTCGCGATGCAGGAACTGGGCCCGGTTGCCGGGGCCGATCTGAATGACCTGCCCGGTCGAGAGCCACCAGTCCCCCAGATGATCGCGGAATGTTCCCTCGCCCAGGGCATGCAGGAGATCATCATCGAGGATCTCGCTGCGAAATGTCGGACTCTGCGCCACCAGGCCTGTCATGCGTTTGGTGTTGGCGCCGTGGAACTCCTGCAGGATCGGGTTCCAATGCTGCGATCCCGCCGAAACCTCTCCCAGTGCAGGGTCGAGTTCGGCGTTGAACCGGCAGACCTGATCGGCCGACAAGAATTCGCCGATGATCACCGCCCCGTCCTCGGCCACGATCTGCAGGATCTCCCGCACATCCGTCGACCGCGATACCTTACGCAAGAGCCGTGACTGCCTGTCTGCCGTCGATGCCATGGTTTCACCTTCGTCTTGACTGAATGGACTCACCCAGAGCTATGAGGTCGGATGTTGTTGTTCACCACGGAGTTCCGTCTCCGACGCGGATTGCTGGGATACCCGCGGTTCGCGGCCGCCGGCGTAATGCCACTCTGCTTGCAGCGGCGTGTGTCCACCACGGCGTGGTGCCCACGGATGCACCTGAGACTGGTGCACGTTGCACACCTCGGTCGCCGAGTATCCGATCGCGCCCCGGTGCCGGCCTGGCTGCTGCAGCGCGGCCGTCCTTCGGCTCGGATTCGGCGCAGCTGGTTCGGGGAGGGTTTCGCCTTCGATATAGACGTGGGGCATCAGGCGTTCGAGTGGCGCGGGTAGCCACCATGCGTGGCGGCCGAGCAGGGCCATGACTGCCGGGGTGAGTGTCATGCGGACGACGAGTGTGTCGAACAGCACGCCGATGCCCATGGCGAAGCCGATCGGCCCGATCATCGTGTTGTGGCTGAACAGGAATCCGGCGAAGACCGCGATCATCATCACCGCCGCGGCGGTGATGACGCGGGCGCTGCCGCGTATCCGATGCGCACTGCCTCCAGCGCCGTGTTCTTGCCGCTGACGTAGGCCTCCCGCACTCGGGAGATCAGGAAGACCTGATAGTCCATCGCCAGGCCGAACAGCACACCGAGGAGCAGGATGGGCAGGAAGGCCAGGATCGGGGCGGGATGGTGCACGTTCAGCATCGAGCCGAGCCAGCCCCATTGATAGACCGCGGTTGTCGCGCCGAGCGCGGTCGCCAGCGACAGCAGAAATCCCAGTGCCGCGGTCAGCGGAACCAGCACCGACCGGAACGCCAGCATCAGCAGAGCCAGCGCCAACCCGACCACCACGAGCAAGAAGGGCACCAACGCATCGGAGAGCTTGCGGGCCACGTCGATACCGATCACGGTCTCACCTGTCAGGTGCAGGGCGGCTCCCTGCTCGGTGTGTAGGGCCCTCGCGGTTTCCCGGATGGCGCGCACCAGCTCAGCGGTGTGTTCGGAAGCGGGTGCGGTCGTGGGGACTACGACGAATTGCGCCGTGTCGCCGGTGCGGTTGACCTCCGGCGGCGGGACCATCTCGACCCCGGGCAATGCGGTGATCTGCTGCACTGCGGCCTCGGCTTGGACGTGGATCCGACCCGTTTCCCCCTCGACGACGGCCACGAACGGCCCGTTCAGCCCAGGGGTATAGGCCGTGGCGAGCAAGTCGTAGGACATGCGTGACACCGTTCCCGTGGGGTCCTGACCCGCATTCGGCAACCCGAGCCGCAAGTCGGCAACCGGCAGCGCGAGCACCACCAGCGCGGCGATTCCGGCAACGAGGGTGGCGATCGGATGTGCGGTGACCATCCGGCCCCAACGGTTGGGCCGCTGCGCGCCCTCGATCGCGCGCAGGCCGCGCCCGCGGGGGATCAGCCGGTCACCGGCGAATCCGAGCAGCGCCGGCAACAGGGTGATCGCCAGCGCCACCACGACGCTGACGCAGGCCGCCGCTGCCAGGCCCATGCCGGTCAGGAACAGAATTCGGGCGATCGACAATCCACACAGGGGCGATGAGCACTGTCGCACCGGCGAAGACGACGGCGCTGCCAGCGGTACCGATCGAGCGAGCCGCCGACTCGCGCACCGCGATGCCGTCGGCGAGCTGCTGACGGTGGCGGGAAACCCCCACCGGTAGGCACTGCGCTGCGGGCACCCCTGTCTTGCCGACATTCGCGTGTGCTGAATCTGGTTATCCTCGGCGGCGGTGAGCGCGTCGTGTTGTGCTTCGAAAGTTGCCGGGTCGCAGGTGAAGGCTCCACAGTTCGGTCCACAGGGGTGTCGATCAGCACCTACTCGACATCGCTGCTGCCGACCTGCTGGTCGCCGCTCATACGTCAATTCGATGCCTGGGATTCGTGGTGCAGTGTGTTGCAGCCGTCGCGACATGTGGTTGCACGTCGGCGTAGCTGGAGTCCCTGCAAGCCCGCCACTGTGGAAGCCGCACGAGATCACGGTCACACTCAAGGAGGCGCGACGATGCGCGAGGTACTCTTCGCGGCGGCGGACATCTGGATGCTCGCCATCGGACTCATCTGCGGCGTGAAATTCATTCGGGGACATCACAACTATTTGATCGGCCTCGAATGGATCATCATGGGCATGTCGGGGATCAATTTCCTGATCTACGGGTTGACGATGGCCGGTCCCGATTCCCCGATGTTCCACATCGCCTTCTTCCTGGACGCGTTCTCGCGCTCGATCGGGTTCACCCTGATCCTGGTCCTCGGATTGCTCGTCGTCACCCACGGGTACAAGCCCTCAGCCCGGGTCGAGGTGAGCGCCTTCGCCCTCGCCGCCGTTCTCGGGTTCTTCCTCTCGGAATACGCCCAGGAGATCGGCACCCCCGGCAAGGTGTTCTTCCTGGTCACCGCGCTCGCGACCTCCGGCTTCCTGTGCTACTTCGCGTGGAGGCTCTGGCAGATCGGTGAGCGCGCCCACGCCGGGGCGGTGGCCGCCGCTACCGCTTTGAACGTGGCCGTGGCCTCGATCTACGACTTCTGGCGGATCCCCGGCGACGACATAAACCACACGCTCTTCTACACCCTCGCGCTGTTCACCTGGGGACTGGCGATGCTCGTCGTCTACCGGTCCTACACCGCGTTCGCTGCCCACAACAAGCGGGTCGGCGCAGGCATCGATCCCTTCGCCGCCTCACCTGTCCGAGGAGCTGAAGTCGCATGAGCGCCACTGCCTGGGCGGCGGTGAACCACCCAGACCTTGAGCGCATCAAGCCGCTCTGACACACCCGCAGGTCGGACACGCCGATCGGAGTGACGTCGAAAGGGGCTGCTGCACGAGTAGGTGACATCGATCTGGCTTGCCGAGAGGCGGGCCTGGAAAGAGGTTCAGCGTGCCGCGGGTCGACAATTGTCGGCATCTATCGACACAGAGCAGACTGGACCGCCCGCCTTCAGCCCGATGGTTGCGCACAGCTTGCTGTACCCGCGCGCGAAAGGTCAGAACCTCAGGTCTGCTGTCACTTGCTCGCGAATCAGCGGTGTGACTGCCGACTTCAGAGCCTCTCCAATTTCAGTGGGGTTTCCGAGCAGGTCCTCAACTACGACGCGGCCAGCCGACGCGGCCAGGTCTGCGAGTTGGATGGAGGGGTGCTCGCGTGAGTCGCCCGTCCAGAACTCTGCCACCCGAACGCGCGGAACATGGCTCGCTAAATCCGGGTGTACGTTCCACAACAAAGGAAAAAACTCTTGGACGAAATCTGCGGTGAAGAGCTTTTGCTCATCGTGTAGGAATCGCACCGGGCCGTGGTCGGCGTAACTGTGGTAGAGCGTCATTGGCAGCATGGTTACGAGCGGGTCCAAGCCGGGGAAAAGCGCTGAGCCGTGGACAGCACGAGATCGTCGGCGTATGTGCGAGTCTGGAGCAGCAGGTCCAACAACGGTTCAACCGAACTCCGTCGGCAACGCCACCGTGCACGACCGAGCCGATTGAAGAACGAATCAACGCTTTCCTTTTCACCTCCACCGCGCTGGGTCGCCCTGGCCAGGCTGACGAAAGCCGCCATCAAGGGCTCCCACAACTCGCCGAGGCCACGGGGTCCGTCCTGAAAGAATGTAACCGCAAGGTTCCGCGCCGTGCCGTTGGAATACAGGTCGATGCCGCGATCGTGGGTCAGTTCCTCAACCAGCAAGTCAATCATCTTGGAGACGACAAGATAGCGCTTCTCAGCAACGGTAATGACGACGCAGTCGGCGAGTGCCCCGCCCGGAGCCAGTGCGCTGGCGAGCGCTTCGCGCCCGCGCTTGGTTTTGAACTGCGAAAACTTCGCTTCGGGAGACTGGGTCGCGCCTGCCTGTTGGCGCAAGTCGGTGAGTAGATCGCCTGCGGTCTTGTCGTCAATGCGGACAGAGGCATGCGCAAACACGCCACCCTGTGGATCAACGAGGTTTTCCCCCGAGGAGCCGGACTCGTCAGCAGCGACCCAGATCGGACCGGTGTCATCGACCGTCGCAGCACCCGCCCACAACGGCCATGCCGGATCCACCACCTTCATACCTCTGCCTCCACCGCCGTATGCTAGTCGTGAGTGTCGCCCGATCGAAACATACTTCACTACAACGCAATTCAGCTGCGACGGAACGAGAAATTTGGAGCCTCCGCGCCTGTCACACTCGAATGAGCACGCGCTCCGGGTCATACAGTGCCCGATGCCATCTCACCACCGAGCAGTCCGCCGCGACAATCGATCTCAAACCGTGCAGACCACGCTCCACGATGGCAGCACGCACGGCAGAGTCATCGGCTACCGTGTAGGGCGCACCACACTGCGCGCAAACTCCAGTGAGATGATCACCTCCGCCCGACGAGCCCGGCCTCGCCCTGATCGCGGCCGCGAGTTCCCCAGCAACATGCGACCGATCCAGCAGTTGCTCGACCAACCTCCACGCACTGTCGGTCGTGACGAGGACGAGCTGGCGAAACGTGTCACCGGGCTCGACCGGGAACACACCCGCGACTGACATCACATCGACAGCGCAGGACCTACATGGTGCATGTATGCCGTAGGCGCGCACCCACGTTCGTGCCGCTGTGTTTCTTGGCGGTCGTTCGATCCGGACCGTGGGGGGCGGTTGGTCAGTGTGGAAACTTCGCCCGGAACGGCGAGCCATATCCTCACACCGACCGCACAACACGATCCACTCACCAGGACTCCCAGCCAACAGGCCGCGCTCATCTGCCACCATGACCGAACACATGGCGCACCCCTTACCCCAGCGCGCACGCCGACCAGTTCCCGACATCACCACCCCCGACCGACCTGAACTTAATTCCGATGTCAATCTGCCCTTCGGCGTCGAACGCGCGGGCCCACCTCGCACGGCAAGCAACGTGCGGACCCTCCAGCGCATCCTTCACCTAGGGATACTCGCATTCCCCTGACACGAAAGCCATCCGCCGAAACGGCACAGGTGATCGCGCATGGCATGAGAACGTTCAGCGAGCTCAGAATAGTAGCGATGTATCTGCCTGCGATCCAGCGTAGAGCGATCCCCTATCGCCCGATGCACAGATCAGTGCACCTGAGCGCCAGGGCAACAGCGCAGTAGGTGGCCGTGGACAACGGATGCATGCTGACCGAGCCGTGGCCACCCGAGTACAACCCGGCACTTCCCCCACGGTGGCACCACAGCACGTCTCCGCGACCGCTTGTCGTGTACCTCGATCAATGGTGTTTCAACCATCTGTCTCGTGATCGAGCGGGTGCAAAGCTTGACAAGCCCAGTGAAGAAGGCTGTTTCGACTACTTCCGCATGCTCGCTCTCGACGGCAAGGTGTTCTTCGTTCTGTCCCAGATGCACTATCGGGAGAACTGGCCGCGCACCAACACAGATGGCCGCTGGGATACTGCCGTCACCATGGCGGAGTTGACCGGTTTCAACACCATCACGACAGCAGGACTTCGACATTGGGACGCACTCGTCGCAATCGCCGACTACACCGACATGGGTATCCCTATCCCGACCCCGAAGGTATTCGGTTGGGGCCACTCCCACTGCATCTCCGGCAAAGAACGCACAGCCTCGATCATCGACCGACAAACTGGCCGACGCGCTACGTGGGACCACCTGCCTGAATCGAACCGGACCCAACTCACCGAACTCGAACACCACCTGTCCGCACGAATCGAGCTCGCGCTCCTCGCACGACGCGACCCCCGGATGGAGCCTCAACTCCTTCCTTTCGCCGCCTTGCCCGACGACGGCAAAGGAGCTCTCCTCATCCAAGAGGAACACTCCATCCGGAGCGCGATAGACCAAGTCCACCGCAACGCGTCCAACGTACGCACAATCGTCGAAGGACGATGCTTCCTCGCCGATGCTACGCAGCAAGCTATCACCGAAGCATGCCAGCAACTCGAGCTCGGCCCGGACGCTATCGTCGACAGGATCGCGGCCCAACCGACCGCAACACCCGCAGAAACGCACTCTCGGCGTTTATCAAAGCCATGCCGATCCAGGGCCGCTACTCCGAGCTGCGAGTGCAAGCCCACCTAAAGACAGCGACGGACGTGACTACTTCGCAATCTCGTCGATATCACCATTCGTCGACTACCTCGTCACCGACAAATCGATGAGCTTGCTGGCCGAAGCGGCCGACCTCGACCAACGCGGCGGCGCGACCATCCTCCGAGATCTCGATGATCTCCGGCAGCGACTACAGCAAGACCTCCAGCAACGCTCGTAGCGTGTGACCTACCTCGGCAGCACCACGCGATACTCCCACCAGCAGAGTTGCGCGGGTATCGACCGGTCCCAACGATGAGACCACATGATGGTCCCTCTATGACGAGACCATATAGCCGTACAGGGCTGGATCATCCCCCTAAAGGAAATATTCGGCTTCGATCATTAGCTGCCCGGGTCGATGGCTGTACGCATTCGGGGACCGCGCACCCGTAGACACTTAGGCTGCTCGTGCCCGGCGCGGGTTCCGACTGTGTCGGTCCTCGGTCGTAGGCTCACTGGTCATGTCGAGCAAACGCGCAGGTCGTGCTAGAAAAAAGCAGCCGCGACGATTTCGCCCGCCATTGGGGCTCACATACAACGAGTTCGTAGGCGAACTCGGTCCCGCCACGGGCGAGTTCATCGATGAGTTGCACGTACGGTACGGCGAGCGTGACGGGCTCTACCTCGACTGGGCGATCACGGTGGTAATGCGCCGCGGTGGGCTCGGCGAGTACATGGCATCGGGCGCGGCGTCGTTGGAAAGACGCAGGATACGACGATACGACGTGTCCGAGGCTGGTATCCGCCGCCACACCTACGATCCGATCGGAACACCCACTGTGGATGTTCTGCGCACATTGTCCGCAGGTGATGAAGAGATCGTCGACCAGGCGTACGACGAGATCCTGACCGAGATCAGTCATGTCTGGAACGCGAGATACCCCGACCCGGATCCGCACACCACGGCAACCTTCGGTTTCGCCTCAGCCAACCGCCGCCCAGAGTTCCGCAACCGGTGGCCCGAACTCATGAACACCCTCGTGGCCGTCGATCCCGATGTCGCGGAAGAAGTATGGGTCGAACGCGGCAACGCCTACTTCGGCAATCGGAAGCGCTCGGCAGCGGTCCTGATGCCGTCACGTCAAGAGTTCAAGTTCATCTTCACCGACACTCCGATTAACCAGCAGGCCGAACACCAGAACGACAGCACCGATCGAGTCGGCGTTCACGCTCTCCAGGCGACGATGGGAATGCTCGCCGATCTGGTCAATCGCAGCCCAGAGTGGACGGACGAGCAGCCCTCCTAGATCAGGAACCAAGCCGCACGCCTTCTCAGCTGATTTGACGCCGACGGCCCGCCAAATCCATCGGCGCGCTGCCCACTACAGCGGATATTCAGCCTGGATAACCAAAAGACCACCAGAAACCCGCAGGTCGTCCCCGTTCCCATGTTCGATGTGCCCCGCCGGGGGCACGAACCTGCGACGACGGTAACCACAGCAGGTACACGACCGCCCCCGTCGCACCGGCCAAACAGAATCCAGAACCCAAAACGGGGGGTAAGCGCGGGGTCAGACACAAAAAACAGGTCAGGCCCGGTCTGAGACCGGGCCTGACCTGCTATTTCTGTGGAGCTAAGGGGACTCGAACCCCTGACCCCCACACTGCCAGTGTGGTGCGCTACCAGCTGCGCCATAGCCCCTTGGTGGGTCACACTCGGTTTCCCTCGTGCCTGATGAAAGTTACACCACCGGCACGTCAGCAACCAAATCGCCTGGGCAAAGGGGTGGCGGGCGGGCGAACTCAACCCGTAGAATCGAACACATGTTCGAACACAATCAGCTCTCTGCGGTGGAGTTCGGGACCATGAGTGATGAGGGGTTGATCGAGGCGCTCAGGGCGGCGCACGGGGCTGCGGCCGCGGCGCAGGCGGCGGAGGTGTTCGCGGTGCGCGAGCTGTATCGGCGACACCGGGCCGCGAGCGCGGAACCCGGGCCGGGCGGGGTGCGGGCCGGGGAGTTCGCGGCGGCCGAGGCGGCGGTGGCGCTGTACGTGGACGAGGGAACGGCGGGGGCGCTGATCGATATAGGGCTCGTGCTGGAGGAGGCGCTGCCGCGGACCAGGGTGGCGTTCGCGGCGGGGCGGATCGACCTGGCGAAGGTGCGGGTAATCGTCGACAGCACGCGGGCGCTGACGAAAGAGGTCGTCGACGCGCTGGAGCCGCGCCTGCTGGAGGCGGCGGCGCGCACGAATCCCGCGCGTTTGCGGCAGGCGGCGCGGCGGTGGGCGATTCGGCTGGATCCCGCCGGTGCGCAGCGGCGCCGTGAGCGGCGGCAGGACGACCGTGACGTGCGAATTCGCGCCGTACAAGACAGCATGGCGGTGTTCGACGGACTCCTGCCCGCACCCGGCGCACAGACAGTAGCGATGCGGTTGCGGGAGATGAGCTTGCAGGTGTGCGCCGCGGATCCGAGGACGATGCCGCAGCGGCGGGCCGATGCGCTGGTCGCGCTCGCGGACGGGTCGGGACGGCTGCACTGCCAATGCGGCCGTGGCGAACGGTGTCCGAAGCCCGGTGCGCCCGCGCAGCCGCCGCGACGACCGCTGATCCAGATCGGGATCGCCGCGGAGACGCTGCTGGACATGCGGGAGGCGCCCGCGTTCCTGGCAGGCTACGGGCCGATCGACGTGGCGCTTGCCCGGTTGCTGGCCGAGCACGCGCGGTTCCAGGCGGTTCCCGAACATTCGGACGCCGATGCGGGCGCGACGGAAGAAGCGGCGCGGCAACGCGTCGGTCGCGAGATACGGGCGATGGACGGGATGTGCCGGTTTCCCGGGTGCACGATCCCGGCCGCGGAAGCCGAGCTGGAGCGCAGTGGCAGTGGACTCGCCGTGCTCTGTTCGCGGCATCGCCGACTGAAATCGTTGGCGGACAAGAGGAAACAGGGATGGCGGGTGTGGCGCGCCGATCGCGATCGGATGCAGTGGACCGCGCCGAACGGTGACGTGTACACCACCCTCCGAGAGGGTGCGCGGTACCTGTTCCCGCATACCGATATCGCACTGCCTGCAATAGAAGCCGCTGGCGTCCAAGCCTTTTCGAGCGCGCCGGGAACGGCCACGGTAGCCGACCGCCCGGGAAGCGTCCCGGAAGAGCCGAGCCCGTTCACCGCCGATCGCCCGACCGGCGAGGACCTGCTCTACCCGCTCGACGGGCACATACCGCTGCACCGCCAGCTCAGCCGCATCGCGCCAGAGGACGACATCCCGGACGACGTCACGGCACACCAGGTCTGAGCCACGCGCGCCCGGCTCGGAGGGGGAGCCGGGCGGTCAGCGGGTCAGCTCGACCACCCACTCCTCGTTGTTCACGTCGATCTTGTTCTGCCCGTCGAACACCGACGGCGTCGCGGCGCGGCCGTCCAACCGCGCGTTCAGGTCGTCCATGGCCGCCTTCGCGTGCGCCTCGGCGCTCCCGACCTTCGCTCCGGTCGCCACGCACTGCACGACCTGGTCGGGCGCCCCCGCCTCCCGCGCCAGTGCGGACAGCTGCTCGTTGCTCAGGTCGTCGCCGCCTTCCTTCGGCTGCTTCGACACGAACAGCAGCTCATGGAACTTCGAGTACACCGGACCGTTGCCCGCCTCGGCGACGCATTCGGTGGCCGCGACCGCGCGCGTCGAGTAGTCCTTGCTGCTCGACTTCGGGTCGAGGAAGTTCACGTAGTGGTACCGCACCGTGAGCTTGCCCTCGTCCAGCTGCTGGGCCAGTTCTTGGCCGTAGACGCGCTCGAGTGCGCCACAGGCCGGGCACAGCGGGTCCTCGTAGACGTCGATCGTCGTGGGCACACCCGGCTTGCCGAGGACGACGATGCCATCGGGTTGCAGCACCGCGTGCACTCCGGGGTCGCGCACGGGACCGTAGCCGTCGTTGCGCACGTCCGGTTCGTCCCGGCTCCAGCGGAACGCCAGGAACACGATCAGCACGATCAGAGCGAGCGCGACGCCGCCGAGGGCGTAACTGGTCGCGCTGGACATCGGGCGCGGGGTGTAGTTCGAACGCGATTGACTCACGTCAACACTCTGCCGCAACCCCCGCGACCGATGTGCGCCGGGCGGGGCGAGTCGCGCACATCGGCGCTGCTCGCGCCATAGCTCAGAACAACGACTGCGCGTCCCGGCTAGCGACGGGAACCGGTGGGCGAGACGTGCCGTTCGTCGTGGGTCAGGTCGCGCGGTTCCTCGCACTCGTCGGCGACGCGATGGGCGAGTTGATACTCCGCGTCGTCGCACGGCACGGCGGTGACCTGCTCGGCGGTGTGCCGTTGCAGCGGCTCCGGGACGACCGCCCACGCGGCGGCCGCGATGGCCAGCAGCGTGCCGGTCACGGCGAGGGCCAGTCCGTAGGAGGTGTGCTGGGCGAGCGCGCCGACGGCGATCGGGCCGACGACGGTGCCGAGGTCGGCGGCCATCTGGAACCCCGCGAGCACCGGGCCGCCGCGCGCCTTGGGCCCGATGATGTCGGCGAGCGCGGCCTGCTGAGTCGGCGTCAGCATTCCCGAGCCGAGCCCGGCGACGACGGAGGTCGCCAGGAGCCAGCCGAGGTCGGGGGCGTAGCCGAGCCCCGCGGTGCCGAGCGCGCACACCAGCGAGCCGATGACGAGGAACGGCTTGCGCCCCCACCGGTCCGACAACCGGCCGGAGAGGAACAGCACCGCGACATTGCCCGCGGCGAACGCGGTGAGCGCGACGCCCGCCATGCCGGTGGGCTGCCGCAGCACCTCCACAACGAGCAGCGGCACGAGCGCCATGCGGACACCGAATATCGCGGCGCCGTTGGCGAAGTTGGACCACAGCACCGCTCGGTAGGCGGGGGCGGGCCAGCGCCTGACGGAAGGTCATGACGCGCAATTCGCCGCTGACCTCGGGCGCGGCCAGATGCGAATCGCGCAGGCTCAGGTAGACCGCGACGCTCACCGCGAGCAGCGCCGCGGCGTAGATGAGGAACGGCGCGCGCAACCCGAGCCCGGCCAGGGCGCCGCCCACCAGCGGCCCGCTCACCGAGCCGATCAGGAAGCTCGTCGACCACAGGCCCGACACCCGCCCGCGCTGTTCGGGCGGCGAGATGCGGATCACCAGCGCCAGCGACGACACGGTGAACATCGTCGAGCCGATGCCGCCCACCGAGCGCAAAACCAGGAGTTGCCAATAACTCTGGGCCAGCGCGCTCGCTCCGGTGGACACCGCGACGATCACCAGGCCGGACAGGTACACCCAGCGCTCCCCCAGCCGCTGCACCAGCCGACCACTGACCGGCGCGAACAACAGCCGCATCAACGCGAACGCGCTGACGATCGCGGACGCGGCCGCCACTCCGACGCCGAAGCTGCGCGCGAACTGCGGCAGCACCGGAGCCACCAACCCGAATCCGATGGCGATGACGAACGCGGCTCCGATCAGCACCCAGATCTCACTGGGCAGGCCTCCGGCTCTCGTGCTCGCCAGCGCCCTGGCTCTACAGCTCACCCGTCAGCGCCTTGCCCACCATCTCCTCCGCGGCCGCCTGCACCTGGGCCAGGTGCTCACTGCCGTGGAACGACTCCGCGTAGATCTTGTACTTGTCCTCGGTGCCGGACGGACGCGCCGCGAACCAGGCGTTCTCCGTGGTGACTTTGAGCCCGCCCAGCGGCGCGCCGTTGCCTCTCGCGCGGGTGAGCACGGCGGTAATCGGCTCGCCCGCGATCTCCTTGGTGGTGATCACATCCGGTGTCAACCTCGCCAGCCGTGCTTTCTGTTCCGGGGTGGCCGCGGCGTCGATGCGGGCGTAGGCGGGGCTGCCGTAGCGGCGCTCGAGCTCGACGTAGCGCGCGGACGGCGTCTGGCCGGTGCACGCGGCGATCTCGGCGGCGAGCAGCGCGAGCAGGATGCCGTCCTTGTCGGTGGTCCACACCGTGCCGTCCATCCGCAGGAACGAGGCGCCCGCGCTCTCCTCGCCGCCGAAAGCGAGGCTGCCGCTGAACAATCCGGGCACGAACCACTTGAACCCGACCGGCACCTCGTGCACGTCGCGGCCGAGTACGCCGACCACCCGGTCGATCATGGACGAGGTGACCACCGTCTTGCCGATCTTGGTGAGCGCGTCCCAGCCGATACGGTTCGCCACCAGGTATTCGATCGCGACGGCGAGGAAGTGGTTGGGGTTCATCAGCCCGCCGTCGGGGGTGACGATGCCGTGCCGGTCGGCGTCGGCGTCGTTGCCGGTGGAGATGTCGTAGTCGTCCTTGATCGCCACCAGCGCCGCCATGGCGTAGCGCGAGGACGGGTCCATCCGGATCTTGCCGTCGCTGTCCAGCGTCATGAATCGCCAGGTCGGGTCGACGAACGGGTTGACGACCTCGAGTTCCAGGTCGTAGCGCTGGCCGATCTCCTCCCAGTAGTCGACGCTTGCGCCGCCCATCGGGTCGGCGCCGAGGCGGATGCCCGCGCCGCGAATCGCGTCCAGGTTTAACACGTTCGGCAGGTCGGCGATGTAGTGGTCGAGGTAGTCGTAGCGCTGGACGCTGGTGGCCAGCGCGTGCTGCAGGGTGGTGCGCTTGACCTCGGACAGCCCGGTGCGCAACAGCTCGTTCGCCCGCGCGGCGATGGCGTCGGTAGCGACGGTGTCGGCTGGGCCGCCGTGCGGCGGGTTGTATTTGAAGCCGCCGTCGCGCGGGGGATTGTGCGAGGGCGTGACCACGATGCCGTCGGCCTGGTGCTTGGTGCCGTTGGTGTTGTGCCGCAACACCGCGTGGCTCAGCGCCGGGGTCGGGGTGTAGCGGTCGCGGGCGTCGATCACCGCGGTGACGTCGTTGGCGGCGAGCACCTCCAGTGCGGTGGTCCACGCGGGCTCGGACAGCGCGTGCGTGTCCCTGGCCAGATACACCGGACCCGTGATGCCCCTGGTGGCGCGGTATTCGACGATCGCCTGGGTGATCGCGAGGATGTGCGCCTCGTTGAACGCGCAGTCCAGGCTGGACCCGCGATGTCCCGAGGTGCCGAACTCCACCTGCTGGGCCGGATCCGACGGGTCGGGGATGTGGCTGTAGTAGGCGGTCACCAGATGGGCGATGTCCTCCAGGTCGGTCGCCCGCGCGGGTCGCCCGGCTCGATCATGGGCCATGCTCGGGTCTCCCTTCCAGGTCGGCTGCGCCCGGCTCGTCATCAAGATCATGCCCACAACCACTGGGTCGCGGACGCGGCGGCGTACACCGCGGCCAGGCTGGCCGCCACGCTGATCACGACATTGCCCACCGCGTAGGTGTAGGCGCCGTCCGCGACCAGTCGGATGGTCTCGTATCCGAATGTGCTGAACGTCGTCAACGCGCCGCAGAAGCCGGTTCCCGCCAAAGAGAGGAGCCAGCTGTCCGCGCTCGCGCCGTACAAACCGCCCAGCACCGCCGAACCGACAATGTTAACCGTCAAAGTTCCCAAAGGCAGCAGGGATTCGAAACGGGCGGCAACGGCGCGGTCGATCAGATAGCGCAGCGGCGCGCCGACCATGCCGCCGATCACGACGAGGACCGTGGTCATCGGGCCACCCCGAGGGCGGACTGCCAGGTCTCCACCGGCGACAGCGAGACGGTCACGCCGCCGAGCAATTCGGCGTTCTGCTCGACGAACGACCGCAGGCGCTCCGGCTCGTCGACGATCATCACTTGCACGGGAAGGTGTTCGGCCAAGTCGAGGATGCGGCTGGTGTGGATGCGCGAGGACGCGCCGTAGCCCTCCACGCCGCGCCACACGCTGGCGCCCGCCAGGCCCGCGTCGCGCGCGCGGCGCACGATCTCGTGGAACAGGGGGCCGTGCCGCCACTTGTCGTCCTCGTCGAGCAGCACCGTCAACCGCGCGGCCTGCCGCCACTGCCCCGCGTTCGCAGGTGAACCACTCATCGCATGACCCCCTTCCGTAGTACGTACCAGTCGTCCACCGCACCGCCCGCTGGCGATGCGCCGTTCACCGTCGTCCGCCGCGCTGTCGCGGTCCTGCCGTGCCTGCCGCGAGCCGCGCCACCCCCATGCCGAGCCAGACCGCGCCGAGCGTCGCCGCCAGCGTCCCCCCGAGATAGCCGAGCGCCTCGGTCGTGGCGCCCGATTCGAGCAGTCTACGAATCTCGAGACTATAGGTCGAAAAGGTCGTGAAACCGCCCAGCAACCCGACGCCGACGAAGGGGCGCAGCAGTCTGTGGGCTACCCAGACCTCGGTGATCAGAACCATCAGAATTCCGATCGCGAAACAACCGATGACATTCACGGCGAAGGTAGCCCACGGCACCTGGCCCGGCTGCGGCGGCCACCATAGTCCGACCGCGTAGCGCAGTACGGCGCCCAGCCCGCCGCCCAACGAGATCACCAGGAGCACCGCCGGCTCGACGGCCGGGATGCGGGCTTGCGAGCCCATCTGCTGACCTCCTGCCGCGCCGAACGTCATCGGCGTCATGCTATCGGTAGGACCACCCGGTCGGTTCGCCCAGGGGACGCGCATGACGAACAGCCACGTTCGTTGACATGGATCGCGCCGCCGACTACGAATGCCCCGAAGGTTTCGCCACGGTTCCCCCTCACCCACCCCTTCGGCAATGGAGCGACGATGGCGGTACGACGGGCAGTACCCGACGCGCGTCCGACGGCGGCGGCAGCGCGCCGCACCGTGCGGCAGCAAACTTCGAGCGGCAGGCGTTCACGTCCGATGCGACGCGTCGCCCTCGCGGCGCTCGCGGTCGCGGCGACCTGCCTCGGGCATACCGCGCCCGCGGCGGCGCTGCCGATCTATCCGATCCCCGACGCCGACGGCTTCTACGCCGCGCCGTCCGATCTGGCCGCGTTCCAGCTCGGAGATGTGCTGCGCAGCAGGGTCGTTCCCGCGGCGATCTTTCCCGGTTCCACGGTGTGGCAGCTGCTGTTCCGCTCCATCGACTCCGCGAACGAACCGATCGCGGCGATGACCACGGTGCTGGTGCCGCCGGGCGGCGGGCTCGACCGTCCGCTGGTGTCGTACCAGCCGTTCGTCAACTCGCTCGGCATGCAGTGCGCGCCCTCGCACAGCCTCTTCGACGGCGGCATGCAGGAGGCTCCCGCGTTGAATCTGCTGCTCGCCAGGGGCTGGGCCGTGGCGGTGCCCGATCACCTCGGGCCGACCAGCGCGTACGGCGCGGCACAGCTGGGCGGCCACATCACCCTCGACGGCCTCCGCGCGGCAAAGCGTTTCGCCCCCGCGGGCCTCGCCGGCAGCCCGGTGGGCCTGGCCGGGTACTCGGGCGGCGGCACGGCCACCGGATTCGCGGCCGCGCTCGCTCCCGAGTACGCACCCGAGCTGCCGATCGCCGGCGTGGCCATGGGCGGGGTTCCGGTGAACATCGGCACGCTGGCCCGCGATCTCGGCGCGAACCCCAACCCGCTGTTCGGGCTCGGCTTCGCGGCCGCGATGGGCCTCGAACGCGAATACCCGGGCCGGATGGACATGTCGGGCAGGCTCAATCCGGCCGGGCGGACGCTGCGCGATCAGATCGCCAACGCCTGCACCGACGAGATCATCAGCGCGGGCGCGAACCGTAGTTTCTCCGACGTGTTGAACGGACCGCTGGAGGCCGACTCGTCCACCGTCCAGGTCCTGGAGGAGAACAGCCTGGAGACCTTCCCCGGCGTCCCGCGCGCCCCGGTGTACCAATGGCACGGCGAGGCCGACGACGTCGATCCCGGCCTCGTCCGCACGGTCACCGCTCGCTACTGCCGGGCGGGCACACGGGTGCAGCTCGACATCATCCCCGGCGCCGACCACAACGCGGCAGGCACGCAGGGCGCGCTGCGGGCCTTCGGCTACCTGTCCGATCGATTCGCCGGCGTCCCGGCTCCGAGCAACTGTTGAGAGGTCGCCGCACAGCACAGCGCCCGCGTCCGGTCGAAACCGGCGCGGGCGCTGTGTTTTTCGAATTGCCTTCGTGGTTTTCGAGTTGCCTTCGGGTCAGTGCGCGAGCACCGGCTCACCCTCCGCGGGCGCGGGCTGGGTGTTCGGCATCAGCACCGCCGAGAGCAGGGCGCCGAGGACGAAGATCGCGGTGGCCCACCAGAAGCTGGTGGTGTAGCTCTCGATCTGGGCCTGGGCGACGGCCAGCGGGCCGGGCTGCGCGGTGGACAGGTAGTCCGTGGCGGCCGAGGCGGCGATGGTGCTCAACAGCGCGGTGCCGATGGAGCCGCCGACCTGCTGGCTGGTGTTGATCATGGCCGAGGCCACGCCCGCGTCCTCGTGGTGCACGCCCGAGGTCGCGCCCTGGAAGGCGGTCGCCATGGCGCCACCGAGGCCGAGACCCATCAGGATCAGGGCGGGCAGGATGTGCGTGCCGTAGCCGGTGTCCAGGCCGATCCGGGTCAGCCAGGCCATGCCCGCGGCGGCGATCAGGAACCCGGCGGACACCACGATCTTCGGACCGAACTTCGGCAGCAGCACCGAGGGCGTGGTGGTCGAGGAGACGATCATCGCGGCCACCATCGGCAGGAACGCCACGCCGGTCTTGATCGGCGAGTAGCCCAGGCTCAGCTGCATGTAGTAGGTCAGGAACAGGAAGATCGCGAACATGCCGATGCCCATCACGAACACGGTCATGTAGGAGCCGGCGCGGGTGCGGTCCAACAGGATTCGCAGCGGCAGCAGCGGGTGCGCGACCCGGGACTCCAGCCAGACGAACACCGCGAGCAGCGCCGCGCCGCCGATCAGGAAGGCCAGGGTGGCGCCGTTGGTCCAGCCGTCGGTCTCCGCGTGCGCGAAGCCGTAGACGATGCCGAACAGCGCCGCGGTCACCACGACGGTGCCGGGGATGTCGAGCTTGGGTCGCTCGGCGCTGACGTGCTTGGCGAGCAGCAGCACCGCGCCGACCAGCGCGACGGCCGCGAAGGCCAGATTGACGAACATCACCCAGCGCCAGTTGGCCCACTCGGTGAGCGCGCCGCCGAGCAGCAGGCCGATCGCGCCGCCGGTACCGGCGACCGCGCCGAAGATGCCGAAGGCCTTGGCCCGCTCGGACGGTTCGGTGAAAGTGACGGTCAGCAGCGACAGAGCGGCGGGCGCGAGCAGCGCGCCGAACACGCCCTGGCCGACGCGAGCCGCGACGAGCACCTCGAAGTTGGGCGCGGCGCCACCGATGGCCGAGGCGACGGCGAAGCCGACCAGGCCGATGATGAAGGTGTTGCGGCGGCCGAACAGGTCGCTCAGGCGTCCGCCGAGCAGCAGCAGGCTGCCGAACGCCAGCGCGTAGCCGGTGATCACCCACTGGCGGTCGGCGTCACTGAAGCCGAGGTCCTGCTGGGCGGCGGGAAGTGCGATGTTCACCACGGTGGCGTCGAGCACCACCATCAGCTGTGCCACGCCGAGCACGGCGAGCACCCACCAGCGCAGCGCGTGTGAGCCGCGGCGCTGGGATTTCTCGGGGGCAGGCGCCCCACGATCGATCACGGTAGTCATAGGTCCCCTCGAGACTCGGGTATCGATGCGGAGATATCACCTCCGCTTACCGGTAGAAGCTATCACGTTAACGGAGACAATGCCTCCGCTTAATCCCGATCGTTGCTAACATGGGGATGTGAATCACGCCACGGCCCCCGCCCCACCTCGGCGCCTGCGTGCCGACGCCGCGCGCAATCAGCAGCGCATCGTCGCCGCGGCGCGCGAGTTGTTCGCCGAGCACGGACTCGAGATCACCCTCGACGACGTCGCGGAGAAAGCGGGCGTCGGCGTAGGGACCGTGTACCGGCGGTTCGCCAACAAGAAGGAGCTCATCGCCGAGGTCTTCGAGCAGCATATCGGCGAGTTCGCCGTGGCAGCCGAGGAGGCCGCGCAGCACCCCGACCCATGGCTGGGGGTCGTCCAGTTCTTCGAGTACGCCTGCAGGCACCTGGCGAACAACCGCGGCTTCAGCGAGGTCATGCTCGAGCTCGAGGAGGACCCCGGGCGGTTCGCCGCGCTGCGCGATCGCATCAAGCCGACCGTCGCGGCCGTCATCGACCGCGCCCGCGACGCGGGGACGCTGCAGCCCGATATCGAACCGAGTGATTTCTTCGCGCTGATCCACATGGTCGACGCGCTGGCCGAGTTCGCCAAGCCCGTCAATCCCGATGTCTGGCAGCGTTATGCGGCCATCATGCTGAACGGCGTGCGCGCCGACTCCATCCCGCGCATGCCGCTGCTGGTCGCGCCGCTGAACGACGATGAAGTCGAAACGGCCAAAGCGCACACCTGCCTGGGACGCCGCCGGTAATCGAAAACCGAGCGCGGGTAGCGCGCGTCACACGCATGCCTTAAATTGGACGCATGACCAACTCGTGGGTGAACTGGGCCGGGGATCAAGACTGCACACCGGCGACCCTCGCCTCCCCGCGCAACCACGAGGAACTCGCCGAACTGCTCGCCGGCGCGGCGGACCGCGGGCAGAACGTCCGGGTCGCGGGCGCCGGGCACTCCTTCACCGACACCGTTCTCACCGACGGCACGCTGCTCGACCTGTCGCGGATGAACCGCGTCCTCGAACTCGACGCCGCGACCGGGCGAGCACGGGTCGAGGCGGGCATCACCCTCAACGCGGCCAGCGCGGCGCTGCACGCCGCCGGGCTGGCCTTCCCCAACCTCGGCGACATCGACGTGCAGACCATCGCGGGCGCCACCGCGACCGGCACGCACGGCACGGGCGCGACGCTACAGAACATCTCCGCCGCGCTGCATTCGGTCGAGCTGACGCTCGCCGACGGCAGCCGGGTCGAACTCGCCGCCGAGAACGACCCTGACGGCTGGCGGGCGGCGCGGGTCAGCGTGGGCGCGCTCGGCGTGGTCACGGCGGTCACCCTGCAACTGGTGCCCTCGTTCGTGCTCGAAGGCGTGGAACGGCCGGTGCCGGTGGACGAGGTGCTCGCCGACCTGGATTCCTACGTCGACGGCAACGAGCACTTCGAGTTCTACATGTTCGCGCACAGCCCGCTGGCGATGACCAAGCGCAACAACCGCGTCGACCTGCCGGAACAGCCGCGCGGCAAAATGCTGGACTGGCTCGCCGACATCCTCATGTCCAACTACACCTTCGACGCGCTGTGCCGCGTCGCCAAGCGTCAGCCCGCGGTCATCCCGTGGATCCACCGCGGCGCCGCCTACGCGGGCAGCTACCGCCGCCAGGTAGACCGGTCCTACCGGGTGTTCGCCTCCCCCAGACTGTTTCGCTTCACCGAGATGGAATACGCCATCCCGCGGGAACATTCGGTCGCGGCGATCAGGGAGATCAAAGAGGTGTCGGCGCGCTTCCAGACGCCCATGCCGATCGAGGTGCGCTGGGTCGCGCCCGACGACGCCTTCCTCTCCCCCGCGAGCGGCCGCGACACCTGCTACATCGCCGTGCACCAGTATCGCGGCATGGAGTGGGAGCCGTACTTCCGCGCCTGCGAAGAGGTCTTCGACCGCTACCAGGGCCGCCCGCACTGGGGCAAGCGCCACTTCCAGACCGCCGACACCCTGCGCGAGCGCTACCCGGACTGGGACCGCTTCACCGAAGTCCGCCGCCGCTTCGACCCCAAGGCCCGCTTCGCCAATCCGTACCTGGACCGCGTCCTCGGCCCGATCGGCTGATCGGACCGCAGGGGTCGGTCGGCTGACGGCCGCCGCCACCCCGGCCGCTCACTTCGGAACGCCGAAGGTGGTCAGGCGTCGAGGATTTCGGCGACGAGGCGGGGGACGGCGGCGCCGATGGGTTCGCGGATCACTTCGGTGGCGATGTCGTCGTAGGGGGTCGGTTCGGCGTTGACGATGACGAGGTCGGCGCCCGCGCGGACGGCGACGGCGCACATCGAAGCAGCCGGTTCGACCTGCAGCGAGGTACCGATGGCGAGGAAGATGTCGCTGGTCTCGGCGGTGATCGCGGCCTTGGCGAGAGTGCGCTGATCCATCTGCTGGCCGAACATGATCGTCGCGGCCTTGAGGATGCCGCCGCACGCGGGGCAGGGCGGATCGGGTTCGCCCGCGGCGACCCGCTCCAGGGTGGCGGCCATGCTGGTCTCGAAATCGCATTCCACGCAGACGACCTCGAACATGTTGCCGTGAATCTCGATGACCCGCTCCGGCGGCGAGCCTGCGCGCTGGTGCAGCCGGTCGATGTTCTGGGTGATGATCGTGACCGCGCGACCCGCCCGCGCCAGCTCGACGAGCGCCTCGTGCGCGGTGTTCGGCGTCGCCTGCCAGGCCGGGTTGTCGCGGCGCGCCAGCCACGCGCGTTCCCGCAGGCCAGGGTCGGCCAGGTAGTTGTCGTAGGTCGAGAGCAGTTCGGCGATGGGGTCTTTCGTCCACACCCCGCGCGGCCCGCGGAAATCGGGGATGCCCGAGTCGGTGGAGATGCCCGCACCGGTGAGCACGCCGATCCGGCCTGCGCGCTCGCGCCACTGCCCTGTCATACCCACTCCGTCCGCTCCGTCGCCATGGCAGCCAGCGTAGGTCGCGCGCCACAGAACGGGCCACCGGCGGATCTTGCACACGACAAGAGAATGAGAGATTGGTATGATAATCATCTCATCGTTCTGAGTTGGGTCGATCAAAGGAGATCGCACAATGACCGCGTCCGCCGCACTCGAGACCACCGCGCGGGAACTGCCCCCGCGCCGTCCCTTCGCGCCGGGCACCCGGATGTGGGACGAGACCGGCCTGATCACGTTCTCGCTGACCGCGGGCTCCGCCTTCCTCCTGCAGACCATGGAGCCGACCATCTCCGCCGTCGTCGACGAGCACTCCAGCTTCCGCACCGACCCCATGGGCCGCGCCGTGCGCAGCCTCTCCTCGGTGATGATGTGGGTCTACGGCGGCGAGGAGGCGCTCGCCGAGGCCGACCGGCTTCGCTCGATGCACGCCTCGCTGAACACCACCGACGCCGCGGGCATGCGACACAAGGCGCTCGCGTCCGGGCCGTGGGCCTGGGTGCTGCACACCGGAACCTTCGCCTTCACCGAGAGCGCCGAGTACTTCGCCCGCCGCCCGCTCACCTACGCCGAGAAGGAGGCGTACTACCAGGAGACGTTGCAGCTGATGCGCAACTTCTCGGTGGCGCCCAAGGAGATTCCGGAGAACTACGCCGCCTTCGAGAAGTTCTTCGACGACATGGTCGAGAACCACCTGCGCGAGACGAGCACCGCGCACGACTACCTGCGGGTGATCCGCTCGGTCGCGCCGCCGAAGCAGCTGCCGCGAGTCCTGACGCCGCTCTGGCGCGCGGCGGTCGCGCCGATCGGACGGATGCAGTACTTCGTCACCGTGGGCACCACGCCGGAGGCCGCGCGGCGCAAGCTCGGTCTCACCTGGACCGCCGCGGACGAGCGCAAGCTGCGAGCGCTGGGCTGGTTCATCGCGCGCGGCGTTCCGCTCCTTCCCGAACGGGTGCGCTACTTCCCCATCGCTTATGAGGCGCGGCGGCTCGAACGCGACCGGGCGCGGCTGCGCAAGGTGATCGACCTGCGCCCGATCTGACCCCGCACCACGACCCGCCGCCGCGACATCCTCGGATGTCGCGGCGGTTTCGCGTTCCCGCACCCCAACGGCGGGCCAGTCGTCAAGCGCGGCAAGAGTTCTCGTCCCCGCTGGCTGCCGCGCACAAATTTTGCGACCGACTGGTCTTTTCTGTCCGAGTGTAGACCTTCGTCACAGCAACGACTTTCGCGTCTCGATGCCTCTAGCAGCGCAAACGTCACGGCGCCGCGGATCGAGCGGGCGGGTACGGCCGCGAGAGGTCCCCCATCCTCGGCGCCCGACCGCCCGTATCCCTTACGCTACGACAGCGTTTCGGCCCAATCCTTCCGGACGGTACGCACCGGAACCACACCGCACCGTCGGACCGGTCCGGCCACCACCTAGCATCGCACCACCCGAAAGGCGGCCCGATGGCCCACAAGCCCAGTGTGCTGTTCGTCTGCGTGCACAACGCGGGCAGATCCCAGATGGCCGCCGGGTTTCTCACCGCTCTCGCCGGTGACCGCATCGAGGCACGGTCCGCGGGCAGCGCACCCGCGGCGACCCTGAATCCGGTAGCGGTGGCGGCCATGGCGGAGGTCGGCATCGATATCTCGGACAAGACGCCGCGCAAGCTGACCGACGAGGCCGTCGGCGTCTCCGATGTGGTGATCACCATGGGCTGCGGCGACGCCTGCCCGTTCTTCCCCGGCATCAGCTATCGCGACTGGGTGCTGCCCGACCCGACCGATCAGACCATCGAGGTGGTCCGCACCATCCGCGACCGGATCCGCATCCTGGTGGAGAACCTCATCGCCGAACTGGTGCCTGCGCCGACCCACTGACGACGTCCGATTCGTTCAAGACCGGACCGGCGCACCGTCCTTACGCTGCCGATATGACTCCGCAACTGGATTTCCTCGGCATCGTCACCTCGAACATGGCCGCCTCGCTGGCCTTCTACCGCCGCCTCGGCCTGGAATTCCCGGCCGACGCGGACGCCCAGCCGCACGTCGAAGCCCAGCTCGCCGGCGGGATGCGGCTCGCACTCGACACCGAGGACGTCGTTCGCTCCTTCCACGCCGAATGGGAGCCGCCGAGCAGCGCGGGCCGTATCGGTCTCGCCTTCCGCTGCGCCGACGCCGCCGAGGTCGATGCGATCTACGCCGATCTGACCTCGGCGGGCTACCGGGGCGAGCTGAAGCCGTGGGACGCGCCATGGGGCCAGCGCTACGCCGTGATCAACGATCCCGACGGCAACGGCATCGACCTCTACGCGCCGCTGAGCTGAGGCCTCGACCGGGTGCGTCGGACTACGCGCCGCTCGGCCGGTCTCGCCCGCGGCGGGCCAACCATTCGCCGAGCGGCATTCCCGCCAGCTCCCGCATATCGCGCGCGAGATGCGCTTGATCCGCGTAACCCGTGGCGATCGCGGTGTCGGCAGGCGATGTGCCCGCATGGGCCGAGGCCAACGCCCGCTGTAGGCGCAGGATGCGGGCGAGCATTTTGGGTCCGTAACCGAAGGCGGCCAGCGATCGGCGATGCAGCAGCCGGGCGCCGAGTCCCGCGGCGTCGGCCGTCGCGGCCACCGACCGGCCCGCGTGCAGTGCCGCGACGATCTGGCGCAGCAGCGGGTCGGGCGGTCCGGCCTCGGCAGCCTGGCCTAGCGCGATGGCCTCCAGAGCGGCTGCCCGGTCGGGCGCGTCTTCGACTCGGCCCGCCAGCTCGCGCACGGTCGCCGCGGGCCACAGGTCCGCCAATTCGACTCGCCGGTCCCGCAATTCGTGTGCGGGCACGCCGAGCAGCGCGGGGGCGGTACCAGGATAGAACCGCACGCCCGTGTATTGCGTCGCCGTCGGAGCGCCCGCGGGATGCGCGGTGGTGTCCGGGCCAGCGACCAGCAGCGTGCCGTCCCGCCACAGCAGGTCCATGCAGCCGTCCGGCAGGACCGGCAGCGGTTCTTCGACGCGCGTCATGGTCCGCGTCCACACCACGGCACCGCTCAATCGTGAGGGGCGCTCGCGATAGTCGATCAGGTCGTCACCCACGGTTCCGAGGCTACTCAGGCACACCGACAACGATTGCCGCAGAATCTCGCTCGCCATCGCCCCCGCCGATTGCGCAGCGCAGCTCCCGTTTCCTAATCTGAGGGCACCCGCCCTCGCCGAGGACGGGACCGGTGAATCAAGGACGACGAGGTCCGCGGGCACAGGGCGCGGACGCCGCGCGGACGATGGTGCGCCGGACCGCACGCGCGAAAGGACTCGGTCCCCATGACCGACAACAGCACCGACGACGCCCCTCCGTTCGTCGACATCATCAACGGCGCCCTGGAGTTCACCATCCCCGCGGCCGCCAAGATGGGCGTCCAGGCGGTCGAGGTGCGCAGCGGATTCGCCGCGACCACGGTGCCGCTGGAGGGCAACGGCAATCACTTCGGGGTGATCTACGCCGGCGTGCAGTTCACTGTCGCCGAGGTGCTCGGTGGCGCCATCGCCGTGGCGACCTTCGACAATTCCGCCTACTACCCGCTGGTCAAGGGCTTCGAGATCAAGTTCGTCGGCATGGCGAAATCCCAGCTGCGCGCGGAGGCCACGCTGCCGGAGGAGGAGATCGCGCGGATCGAGGCGGAGGCGGCCGAGCGCGGCAAGTCGGACTTCACGCTGGAGGCCGTCGTCACCGACGCCGAAGGCAACACCGTCGCGGTGACCAAGGGCCTCTACCAGCTGCGCGCCCACGGCAAGTAGCGCGAGCGCTGCCGCCGCGGCCCACGCCGCGGCGGTGGCTCAGCTCGGCTTCAGCCCGCGCGGGACGACGCGGATGTAGCGCAGCTGCGCGTCGGCGACCAGGTTGCCCACGTCCTGGCAGCCGACCGTGACCTCGGTGGCGGGCGGCGAGGAGAAGGACCACAGCGTGACCCACTTCCTGCCCGCGATGTGCTCTTGTTTCTTCGGCTCCGAGGAACGCAGATCCTCGTTCCTTCCGTTGCTGTCGGCTACCGTGCAGCGCACAGTGTTGACGGCCGCGCCCCATTCGGCGGGAACCGTGATTTCCATGATCGCGGCGGCGGGAATAGGAACTTTTCGCTCCTCGCCGAGCGGAATGCGAAAACCGCCCGCGGGATCGGCGTCCTTCGACGCGGCGGTCGTTGTCGCACCCGCCGAATTCGCCGGAGCGGCGGACGAGGTAGCAGCGGTATCGGCCGACGTGTCAGCGGAACAGCCCGAGACCGCGACAGCCGACAGCGCGAGCGCCGCCATCCAACTCGATTTCACAGATCGACCTCTCGTCATCCCGTGCGCGAGGCAGCGGGCCGGATCAGCGAACGAACAAGAGCATGACAGCTCCTCCTGCGCCTACCCGGTAATCCGCGCCGTATTTGCGCAACTGGTTGGCAAATCGAATGTCAGGCGGCCGGAATTCGAGTCGGACACCGCCGCGAGCGCGGCTGGCTATGATCGCGTTCGGCGGCGCGCGCACTCGACCGCCCCCGAAGGACGTGCGAGGGAGCCGAGCGGAGCCGGATGGACCTGAGTTACGCAGACATCAAGGCCGCCGCCGAGCGCATCGCGGGGCGCGTGCGACCCGTCACGATCGCCCCCGCCGACCCGCCCGACAAGGGCTCGGCCCGGCTCTGGCTGGCCCTCGAATTTCTCCAGCACACCGGGACCTTCAAAGCGCGGGGCGCGCAGAATTTCCTCCAGGCGCACCGCGAGGCGGGCAGTCTGCCCGACCGGGGCGTCACCATAGCCTCCGGCGGCAATGCGGGCATGGCCTGCGCCTGGGCGGCGCGTAATCAGAACGTGCCCGCCACGGTGTTCGTGCCCGCCACCGCGCCACCGGTGAAGATCGACAAGCTGCGCGGCTACGGCGCCGACGTCCGGCTGGTCGGCGAGCAGTACGCCGACGCGCTCGCGGCCTGCCACGCCTTCGCCGAGTCCAGCGGCGCGCTGCTCTCGCACGCCTACGACCACCCACTGATCGCCGCGGGCGCGGGCACCCTGTTGACCGAAATCCATCGGCAACTGCCCCGCCTCGACACCGTCGTCGTCGCGGTGGGCGGCGGCGGCTTGTTCGCCGGAATCGCAACCGCCGCAGCACATTACGGCGTCCGCGTGGTGGCCGCGGAACCGCGGAACTGTCGGGCGCTGCACGCCGCGCTCGCGGCGGGCGCACCCGTCGACGTCGCGGTCGACTCGGTGGCCGCCGACGCTCTGGGCGCGCGCCGCGTCAGCGAGCTGGCCCTCGCCGCGGCGCACGCGGCGGACTCGGTGTCGGTGCTCGTCCCGGACGAGGAGATCGTCGCCACCCGCCGTGCGCTCTGGGCGGAGCACCGGTTGGCGGTCGAACACGCCGCCGCGACCGCCATGGCCGCGCTGACCGGTGGCGGCTACCGCCCCGCGCCCGGCGAGCGGGTGTGCGTCGTGCTGTGCGGTGCGAACACCGATCCGGGCGATCTCACGAAGTAGGCGCACCTCCGGCTGTCGCTCCGGCCGCGCGGGACCTGTCCACGAACTCTCTCCGACAGGGTCCACAGGCCCTCGTCGCCCGTTACCCTCGAAGTGAACCGGACGGAGGCAGATATGGCTCTCGAATCCCTGATGGTCCCGCTTGGCACGCCCGCCCCGGAGTTCGCCCTGCCCGATCTGGACGGCCGGATCCACCGGCGGTCCGATTTCGCGAACGGTCCGGGACTGCTGGTCGTCTTCGCGTGCAATCACTGCCCGTATGTGCGGCACATCGAGGACCAGCTCGGCGCGGTGATCGACGCTTCGAACGTGCCCGCGGTGGCGATCTGCACCAACGACGCCGACGCGTACCCGGACGACAGGCCGGAAGGGCTTCGCGCACAAGCGAAACGGGCGCGATGGTCCTTCCCGTACCTCATCGACGAGTCGCAGTCGGTGGGGCGCGTGTTCGGCGCGGCCTGCACCCCGGACTTCTTTCTCTACGACGCCCGTCTCGCCTTGGCGTACCGCGGCGCGTTCGACGAATCCACTCCGGGCAACGGCAAACCCGTCACCGGCCGCGAACTGCGCGCCGCGCTCGCGGCGGTGCTCGCGGGCGAAACGGTACCGGAACCGCAGCGTCCGAGTATGGGCTGCTCCATCAAGTGGCGCGCCGTCTGAAGCACGCCGGGCGCGGACTCAGCCGACGACCGCGTTCATGATGGTGCCCGCGCTGGTGGCGACGGCGCCGCCGAGCATGGCTCCGGCCACCATCTTCGGCGACTGGAGGCCGCCGCCGGTCCACTTCTCCCAGGCGAACCGGCCGCCCGCGTAGGTGATGGCCGCGATTCCGGAGAGCAGCACGAACCAGGTGAGGTAGCGAACCATTTGGAGGATCTTGTCCGAGATGGGCGGGGCCTCCGGGGTCGGATTGCCGACCTGGGCCAGAACTGTGCCGTACATGTCATGTGCCGTAGCGAGAATCATGCTCACAGCCGTACCCCTCTTCGAATGTCAGCGACGGTTCGAGAACGCCGAAGAGGATCGTACCCCGTTCCGGCCGGAAACATTGCGGTGCAGTGTATTTCACGAATCGAAACGGTCTGGAATCGAGAATTCCGGCCAGCACACCTTGATTCAAACATACGACCGGACGTATGTTTGAATCGTGAGTATCGCGCAGCATTTCACGTCCGAAGAGACAGACCCGCACTGCGTGCCCGCGCTGGAGGCCGCGGCACTGTTGTTCGACGCGCCGTGGCGGCGCTTCGGCGTGGTCGGCGACAGCCTTTCGGCGGGCACCGGCGACCCGCGCCCCGGCTACGCCAGCCAGCCATGGGCCGATCGCGTGGCCGATGCCCTGCGACGGGTGGCGCCCGACCTGACCTACCGCAACGTCGCGGTCGGCGGGGCGACGACCGAACACGCACTGGACCAGCTGGATCGCCTCACCGACTTCGCCCCCGACCTGTTGCACCTACCGAGCGGCGCCAACGACATCGTGCGCCGCGCCCCGGACTACGCGCGGATCGAGAAGGACCTGCGCGAGCTGTACCGCCGCGCGGCCGCGACGGGCGCCCAGCTGACGACCTTCACGCTGGGCCGCGCGTACCGAATTCCCGAGTTCGACGACTGGACCGAACGGGTTCGCACGGTCAACGCGATCACCCGCATGCTGGCCGCCGAGTATCGGGCCGTGCTCGTCGACATGTGGGACCACCCGGTCAACGACCGCGCCGATCTGCTCAGCGCCGACCGAATTCACTTCGCCGCCAACGGCCAAGCGGTGCTCGCCGCCGAAATGGTCAAGCAGCTCGCCCATCGCCTCGGCCAGCGGGTCCGGTCGTCGTGAGCACCGAACGGCACTGCCGAGTCGACGGCCGCGCCGGTGCCGACGCTCGCATTGTCCGGGGCGAGGCCACACTGTCGAACAGCCGCGCGCGCTCTGCCACGTGCGACGAATACGGCTCTGCGCCGGGGCATTTCGGACGATCCGGCAGCTACCGCCCGCTCGTTTCTCCATGACCGGCGGCGAGCCCGGACCTGGCGCGCGGCCGACGTCTCAGCGTGCGCAGCCGGTCGCCTCGAACTCCGCGGTCGTCATGAGGTCGGTGCGCGGGTAGTAGGGCCCCATCCCCGCAGCAGGGTCGTCTTCCGGCGCGCGCTGAATGGAGTGCGCGAAATCCTTGTCGGGCAACATGTTCCGCATCAGCAGCGTGGTGTCGAATCCGGCGGTCGGCAGCCAGGCGACGCCGCAGTCGCGGGTGGCGTTCGCGGGTCGGTCGGCCGGGTCGGAGACCACGACGGTGAACCAGCCCCGCTCGTCGACGGGCGTCTCGTCGTCGACTACGCAGGCCGAAACACGGGTGCTGGCAAGCTCGTTCGCGCACAGGGACCAGTAGCGCAGCTGCGCCGGAGCCATGGTCGCCTGGCCGCCGTAAGTCGCGGGGGTGCTCGGCAGCTGGGCGCCGACGACCGCGACCTGTCCAGCTCGCGGCGCGACGCGCGAGGCGAGATAGGTGTTGTCCGGATTCGCGAACACACCGTTGCCACTCGTCTTGGACCAGGCGCGGTGATCGGGGCCTGGCACGCTCGCGGGCAGCCGGGGCCCGCCGGGCAGGTGCGCGGCGGACGGATCGGGCGCACCCTGATCCGCCGTGCAGGCAGGGAGCGCGTGCGGCCCGTCGGCTCGGTGCACGGTGAGCTCCGGCAGCGGTTCCCCGCCGAGCGGATCGAGACCCTCGTCGGTGCGGTAGACCCGGTAGATGATCAGTGCCAGACCGGAATCCGCGTAGAGGGTGTTCGGAGCCGGCTGTGCGGGACGGGGGCCGGGCAGCACCCGCACGGTGAAGGACCGTTCGGTCGCGGTTCGGTCCGCGCCGGGCCGAAACGGATTGGCGCTGCCCGGATCCGGTTCGATGCGCAGATCGTCCAGGCCGTCCATGGTCCGCGAACCCTGGTAGCTGGTGAACGAGATGTACCGGCCGTGCGGATAACGGCCGCGCAGCGTCAGGCCATCGGCGGGCAGCGCGGGCAGGGCGGCCATCCAGTAGTTGGCGAAAGTGTCGGGCAACGCGACGTTCAGCGTGTCGGCCCCGATCCGCCTGCTCCATCCGCAGTCCGTCAACGGCCCGGCCTGCGCGGGCGGCGTCAGCGCCAGCGGCGCCGCGACGGAGCAGACGACAGCGGCCATCGCGAGCAGACGGCGCAGCACGGCGATCGTGTTCACGCGGGCCAGTATCACCCGCGCCGTCCGGCACCGCCCTTGACACGTCCCACCGTGCGGCATGTAATTCGGACAACTGAACGCGCGTCCACGTGAACGCGTTCGCGCCACGAGAGGGAGTCCGATGAACGAGCAGCCCGGCGACCGACCCCGGTACACCGGCGTGCTCGGCCAGGCCGAAGCCGTCCGCACCGGCCTGATCTCGGCGGTCGAGCTCACCGAACAGACCCTCGCGCGCATCGATCGCCTGCAACCGCGGCTCAACGCCTTCACCTCGGTGCTCGCCGACGAGGCGCTGGCGCAGGCCCGAGCCCACGACGAGACGCGAGCGGCAGGGCGTCCGCTCGGCCCGCTGCACGGCGTGCCGATCGCGATCAAGGACGAGGTCGACGTCGCGGGCGTCCGCACCACTTACGGCGGCGCGGCGACGACCACTCCGGCAGAGGCCGATTCGGAGATCGTGCGGCGGCTGCGCGCGGCGGGCGCGATCATCGTGGGCAAGACCGCGATGCCGGAATTCGGCACCTGGCCGTTCACCGAGTCCGCGGCACACGGCTACACGCGCAATCCCTGGGACGTCACGCGCAGCACGGGCGGCTCCAGCGGCGGATCGGCGGCGGCGGTCGCGGCGGGCATCGTCGCGGCGGCCACCGGCGGCGACGGCGGCGGTTCGATCCGGATCCCGGCGGCCTGCTGCGGATTGTTCGGCCTGAAACCGCAGCGGGGCCGGGTCAGCACCGTGCCGCACGGCGATCTGTGGCGGGCGCTCGGCACTCTCGGCGTACTGACCCGTTCGGTCGCTGACAGCGCGCTGCTCTACGACGTCATCAGCGGCAGCTGCGCCGCGGACCGCTGGCACGCGCCCGCGCCGACGACCCCGTTCACGTCGCTCGAGCCGGTGCGGCCGCTGCGGATCGCGGTGTCGTCGCGCCCCGCCGTGCCGCTGACCCGATTGGCGCCCGAGTGCGCGGCGGCGCTGCGCTCGATGGCCGACACCCTGACCGAACTCGGCCACGAGGTCGAGGAGTTCGAGGTCGACCACCCCGAGGCCACCCCCGCGTTCTTCCCGCAGTTCCTCGGCGGCATCAGGGAGGAAGCCGAGCGCGTCGATCGCCCGGACCTGCTCGAGCAGCGCACCAGGACGCTCTCGGCCGCCGCGCGCCTGCTCGCGCCGGAACCGCTCCGGCGGTGGGCCGAGCGCTACGGCGAACGGATCGCGGCGCGGGTCAACCGCGTCTTCGAGCGCTACGACCTGGTGCTCACCCCGACCCTGCCGCACCTGCCGCCGCCGATCGGCAGGCTCGACGGCACGGGCGCGGTGCACGCGATCCTGCGCAGCATGCCGATGACCGCCTACACCGCGCTGTGGAACGTGTGCGGCAATCCGGCGGCCGCGATCCCCGCGGGCTGGTCGGACTCCGGACTGCCGCTCAGCGTCCAGCTGATCGGACGACCCGACGACGAACTCGGAATCCTGCGCGTCGCGGCCCAGCTCGAGCAGGCCAGGCCGTGGGCGCAGCACTGGCCGGAAGAAGCCGACGCCGTCGCGGGAATCCGCTGATAGCGGCATCGGCGCTGTCCTGGACGCACGATTGGCCGGCCGCACTGGCCTGAGCAGCCGATTCTCAGCGGAATCACAGAGAACCGGGTGCTCTGGGCTCAGGAACGCACCGTTGAATCAATCGCGGCTGCCCCGCCCGGTTCCTCTACACCGGGCGGTAGGCAGCGCCAAACTTCGTTCGCCCCACCACCGCACCGGTGATCGGCATCCTTCCGGTCCCGTCGAGCAGTGGGAGATCGGGCGGGCGCCTCGGGATCGAACGGTGCCGACCGCTCACGAAACCGGCTGCGGCGCTTCCGCACGGACGGGCTCCGGATCGGCGGCGGCCGCCGGACGCCGAGACGTCGCCAGGAACAAAAGCACCAGCAGCACGCTGAGCCAGACGTAGGTATTGCCGATCACGTGCTGCCACGGCGTCCACAACGACTCGCGCTGTTCACCGTTCGGTAGCCAGTTCTGCGGCCCGTAGACGAACACCGCGCCGGTGCCCGCGGCCACCGCGTACCAGCCGAGCGCCCGCCGCAACGGCAGCCGGATCGCGTAGCCGAACATGGCGAACAGCGCAGGCGCGATCCAGACCCAGTGGTGCGACCACGAAATCGGCGAGACGAGCAGGGTGAAGACCGCGTTGATGGACAGCGCGAGCGCGGGCGCGTCGGACGCCCGCCGCATCGCGAGCACGACCAGCGCAAGCAGGGCCGCGCCGACCAGCAGCCAGACGATCGTGAACGCGGGTTCGGGCACGCGCAGCCGGGCGAGCACCGCCTGGATCGACTGGTTGGTGTGGAAGGCCGAACCGCTCAAGCCGTCCACGTTGCCGAGCCCGCCGAACCAATACTTCACCGAGGTGCTCGGCAGCGCGAGGAAGCTGAGCGCGGTCGCGGCGGCGCCGGTGGCCGCGGCGGTGATCGCCGACTTGTAATCGCGGCGAACCAGGAAGAACAGGACGAACGCGGCGGGCGTCAGCTTGATCGCCGCGGCGATACCGATCAGCATGCCGCGCCGCCACTTCGGCTTCTCGGTCAGGCAGTCGGCCGCGACCAGCGCCATCAGCAGCAGGTTGACCTGCCCGAAATCCAGCGTCGATCTGGTCGGTTCCAGCAGCATGGCGAGCGGAGCCGCGCACGCGGTGGCGAACAGCGCGACCCGGCGCGCGTTCTCGCCCGGCCAGACCCGCCTGGCGACCAGGTACAGCGTCAGGGTCAGCGCAGCCACCGAGGTGACGAAGAAGGCGAACGCCGCGACGTCCCACGGCAGCAGTGCGAACGGCGCGAGCACCAGGGCGGCGAACGGCGGATAGATGAAGGGCAGTCCGATGCCGATGGTGGTCTGCGGAAGTTGCCCGTACATGTCGCCGCCGTGGCGCAACGTCTCGACGCCGAGGCGATAGACCTGCAGATCGATGAAACCGCCGGTGATCTCCTTGAACGGCCAGAGCGGCTCCGTCAGACACAGTGTCGTGAACGCGACGAGCAGCGCAGGCACAAGCCAGACCACACGCCCGAACCGGCGGGTCGACGACATCGGCACATCACAGGCGGCGGAACTACTCATCCGCGGCGACTATACCGACCTACGCGCCGGTGTTCGACGGGTGGCGCGTGATCACCGCCGCCCGATGGATTGCCGGTCAGTAACTACTGTCCCGCCGCAGCACGGTCCCGCCCAGCGTGATATCCGCCCAGTCGGGCAGTTCTTCGCACCGCCGCAGCCATTCGTCCGGGATCGCGGCGTCGCGCGCACCGAGAATGCCGCCGACGATGGCGCACGTGGTGTCCACGTCGCCGCCCGCGCTCGCGGTGGCCCAGCACGCCTCGGCGAAGTCGTCGAACCGAGCGGCGATCCACAGGCAGAACGGCACGGTGTCGGGCGCCGAGACCTCGCGTCCGTTGCCGAGCGCTCGGGCCGCGGCGTCGGGATCGGCGTCGAGCAGGCCACGCGCCGCGGTGATTCCGTCGCGCACCGCGCCCACCGGGGTGCGCGCGACGATCGCGTCGAGCAGTTCGGCGCCGCGCAACCTCGTGAGCGCCGCGCCGAGCGCCACCGCGATCGCGCCCGCGACACCCTCGGGATGGGCATGGGTGATCTCGGCGGACGCGGCGGACTCGTCGATCACCCGGTCCAGATCCTCCGCGAAGTAGGCGCCGAGCGGAGCCACCCGCATGGCCGCGCCGTTGCCCCAGGAACCCTTGCCGCCGAACGCCTCCGTCGCCAGCTCGCGCCAGTCCCCGCCCTCCTGCCGGATGAGCCGGAGCATCCGATTGGCGCTCGGACCGTAGCCGCGGTCGAAGTCGTGGTGCTCGGCGAAGGACGCGGCGAGCGCGTCCTGGTCGACGCGCCCGTGGCGGTGCAGGACGGCCACGACCGAGCACGCCATCTCGGTGTCGTCGGTCCACCACCACGGGTCGGGCGGCAGCGCACGCGCCCGCAGTGCGGGCAGGTTGTCGGGGACGAAGAAGCAGCCGCCGAACGCGTCGCCGACGGTGAGCCCGCGCAGCGACGCGACGGCGCGGGAACGGCGGTCGGCGATCACTCCCGCGATTCTGCCCAGCCACAGTGATATTCGCCAGGTGTCGAGATCGCGGCGACCGGCACCGGTTATCTTCGCTCGGGGTCGTCGGGCTCGCGGAGCACTGCCGCAGCGCGCCGCGCCCGGACTCGCCCGCGCCGACCATGAGGACCCACCGTGCCGCAGTACCGGAATCGCTGACATGTGCGCGCCCCGAATCGTCCGGCTCGCCCACGAGAACGCCGCCCGCCCCAGCCGCCGCGCGCTCTTCGCCGCCGCGGGCCTCGCCGCTCTCGCCTCCGCCGCGCCGCCTGCGCGCGCCGTCCCGGCGGCACGCGGCGTCATCGACCTCACGCACACCCTCAGCCCACTGCTGCCGACCTGGCCGGGCACCCCGCCGTTCACGACGGTCCCGGTCGCCTGGCACGCCCTCGGCGGATTCGGCCAGAACGCACTCGCCTTCTGGGAACACTCCGGCACGCACCTCGACGCGCCCGCGCATCGCGTGCCCGGCGGCGCCACCACCGACGCGCTCGCCGTCGCGGATCTCGTTGCGCCACTGGTGGTCATCGACATCAGCGCGCGAGCCGAACGCGACCCCGACGCGGCGCTCACCATCGACGACATCGAGAACTGGCAGACCGAACACGGCCGCATCCCCGAACGCGCCTTCGTCGCCGTGCATTCCGGATGGGAGCGCCACATCCACGACACCGCGGCCTTCCTCAATCTCGACTCCGAGGGCGTGCCGCACGCGCCGGGCATCTCTCCCGATGCCGCCTCGTATCTGGTGCAGCGGTGCGGAGTCGTCGGCGTCGGGGTGGACACGCTGAGCCTGGACCACGCGCTCAGCCTCGATCACGGCGCGCACACGGCGATCCTCGGCGCCGGTCGCTACGGGGTGGAGATGCTGGCGAATCTCGGTGCGGCGCCTGCTGCGGGGGCGACCGTGGTGATCGGTGCGCCCAAGCATCTCGGCGGGACCGGCGGGCCGTGCCGGGTACTCGCGCTCACCTGAAGCCTGCCGGGTTCGGGTGCCCGGCGATCCGCAGCGCGTGGTGCGCCATCGGGTGCTGATCGTCGCAATCGGCCACCGGCAGTCGAATTGCCAAGGGTCGCCGAGCGTGATGCCGGCGGCAGCGGCGGCGCCCTGGTCGGCTGCGCTGACGGCAGTCGAACGCTCGAGGGCGCCGAGCACGATGTGGGGCTGGGTGCTACCAGTCCGGCCGACCGATCGACAGGGCGTGCTGGAAGACGCCGCGCGGATCCCACTGCTGCTTGACGCGCAACAGTTTCGGGTAGTTGTCGCCGTAATACAGGCGGTGCCATGGCACGCCGGAGGTGTTCCAGCGCGCGTCCGCCGAATCGGGGTCGGGGTAGTTGACGTAGCTGCCGCCGTTGTCCGCGTTGGGAACCGGGACGCCGCCGGTCGCCGCGTACACCTCGCGGAACAGCTCGCGCGACCAGCGCAGGTGTTGCTCGTCGCCGTCGGGTAGTCGCCACGCGGCGTGAATGAGCATCTGGGCGAAGGAATTTCGTGCGGGAATAGCCGCGGCATCGGGGGCGACGGCATTGATGGCCCCACCGAAGGGCAGGAACTCGACCTCCGTCTCGCCGAGCACCGCGAGATCGGTCAGATACCGATAGAAGACCCGCAGCTGATCCTCGGAGTACGCGCGCCGCAGATAACCGGCCTTCACCTTGACCCGAGGCGTCAGCGGGCCTTTCGGGTAGTACACCTGCGCCACCGTGTCCGCATACGACAGCTGCGCGACCGGCTGCACCACCGGAACGGCGTCCACGCCGTCCAGCACCGTGCCGAGGAATTCGTCGAATTGCGCTCGGGCATCAGCGGAATCGGCATCCAGCAGGACGAGCAGCTGCGCGAACGCGGTGCCGACCGTCCGAAAACTCAACGGCGCGTACAGCCCTGCGAACCGGTTGTCGGGCGTGCTGTACCGCTCGAAGAACGCCAGATAGTTACTCAGCAGCCGCACGAACGCGGCTTCGCTCATCAGCGGGAGGATCACTCGCGAATTCAGCATCGCGCCAGGCGGTTTCGGCAGCGCCGTTGTCGGGTCCGCACCGTCCGACCGCGGCGAGCGCAGCAGAAACCGCGTCACCACACCGAAATTGCCGCCGCCACCGCCGGTGTGCGCCCACCACAGGTCCGCGTCCGGCCCGTCCTTGGTCGCGAGCACGACCTTGGCGGCACCATCGGCGTCGACCGTGACGACCTCGACCCCGTACAGGTAATCGGCGACCAACCCGAGCCGCCGCGACAGCGGTCCGTATCCGCCGCCGCTGACATGCCCGCCCATGCCGACCCCGAGGCAGATCCCCGCCGGAACCGTGACGCCCCAACGCTGGTGCAGCGCCTCGTACACCGCGCCCAGTTCCGCACCGGCGTCCACCGAGAACGCCCGGTGCTCCTCGTCCCAGCGCACCTGGTTCATCCGACCCAGATCGACGATCGTCCGGGTCTGCGCCGAGTCGACGAAATCCTCGAAACAGTGCCCGCCCGACCGCACCGCGAGCCGCGACCCCGCCGCAACCGCCCGCGTCACCGCGACCCGCACCTCCTCGGCCGACGTCGGCACATAGATCTGCTCCGGCCGCGCCGTGAACCGCCGGTTGTACCCGCGCATCACCAACGACAGATACTCCGGATCCCCAGCCCCCACCACCCGCACGTCCGCCGCCCCCGCCTCCGGCGCTCCCACCACGGCCGCGGCCCCACCGACCGCCGACGCCGCCAAGAACCGTCGCCGCGACAGTGCCATGAACTCTTCCCCCTAGCCGTGAACATCGAAACGCAATCCGATCTTGCACGGACTCTATTTCAGACTCACGGCCGATCGAAACTTGCCCGGGCTGTGGACGACACGAGCGAGTGAGGCCCACGCCCCGCGTGGACAAGGGCCTCTAGCTACGGGTTCAGTACAGCGTGTAGCCGCCGTCGACGGGCAGGGTCACGCCGGTGACGAAGGACGACGCGTCGGACAGCAGCCACATGGCGGCCTCGGCGTCGTCGCCGATGCCACTTGCGCCGCCCGTCACGATGATCGAGCGTCCTTCGATTCCAGCCACGCCGCGCCCTTCTGTCATGCCGCGCCTTTCTGTCATGCCAGCGAAGCCAAGCCGTATCGACGGCGCCGAGTGTCCAGAAACTTGGACACTCGGCCTGCGTGGCTAGCTCTTGACCGACAGTCATGAGATGCTCTTAACTGTTGTTCAAGAATGGCTCGATGGAGAGGCGCCGACTCATGACCGAACTCGTCACCGAAGTGACCGCACCCGCACTCGACCCCGTCGCCCGCGCGGCGTTGTTCACCACGGCGCGGACCGCGAACACCTTCGCCGACACCCCCGTCACCGACGCCGAGCTGACGGAGATCTGGGAACTCGCCCGCTGGGCGCCGACCGCGGCGAACACCCAGCCGCTGCGCGTGCTCTTCGTCGGCAAGGGCGAGGGCCGCGCGCGACTGGTCGAGCACATGGACGAGGCCAACAAGGCCAAGACCGAGGCCGCCCCGGCCGTCGCCGTCCTCGCGGTGGACACCCGTTTCCACGAATACGTGCCGACGCTGCTGCCGTTCAAACCCGAACTGGCCGGGCTTTTCGAAGCCGACGCGGATCTGCGCTCTGGCACCGCCCAGTTCAACTCGGCGCTACAGGCGGGCTACTTCGTTCTGGCTGTGCGCAGCGTCGGTCTCGCCGCAGGCCCGATGGGCGGATTCGACCGCGCCGGAGTGGATTCGGCGTTCTTCTCCGACGGCCGCTGGCGATCGATCCTCGTCGTGAACATCGGACATCCCGGCGAGAACGCGTGGCGCGAGCGGCTGCCTCGTCTCACCCACGAGGACGTCGTCCGCTGGGCGTGAGGCCCGCTGTCGAGACTGCCGAATCCTTCACGAGGAGAACACAATGACCGACCTGCGCCATCACTATGTCGAGGTCAATCGCATCCGACTGCACTACGTCGAGGCCGGCGAAGGCCCGGCCGTCATCCTGTGTCACGGGTTTCCGGAACTCTGGTACAGCTGGCGCCATCAGCTTCCCGCGCTGGCGCAGGCAGGTTACCGGGCCATCGCCCTGGACATGCGCGGTCACGGCGAGTCCGACGCACCGGCGAACATCGAGGATTACGACGTATGCCGCACGGTCGGCGACGTCATCGGCCTGATGGACGAACTCGGCATCGGCAGAGCGGCTTTCGTCGGCCACGACGCGGGCACGTCGACGGCCTACACCGCCGCCCTGATGCGGCCCGATCGAGTGCGCGGCGTGATGGGGCTTTCCGTTCCCTACATCCCCAGGGAACCGCTCAGCATTCTCGAATCCTTCGACGGCGCAGTGCCGCCCGGCTTCTACATGGTCTACTTCCAGGAACCCGGCCGCGCCGAACAGGATCTCGAACGCGACGTCACCGAAAGCCTGCGGCGCATCGTCTACGCCAACTCCGGCGAGAATCCGCACACCCCCTTCCTCATGACCGTGCCGGAAGGCGGCACCCTGATCGACGGACTGCCCGCACCCGAGGGCGCGATCGGCTTCCTGTCCGACGCCGACCTCGACGTCTACGCGACCGCCTACTCCCGCAGCGGATTCCGCGGCGGCCTCAACGGCTACCGGGTGTTCCATCGCAACTGGGAGCTCACCGCCCCTTGGCACGCCGCCGCACTGCCCGTGCCCTGCGGCTATATCGGCGGCACCGCCGACACGGTGTTGCACTTCCCCGGCTTCCGTGCCGCGGCGGAGGCAATGGGGACGGCCACCTTCCTCGACGGGGCCGGTCATTGGATTCAGGCGGAGCGACCGGACGAGGTCAACACCGCACTGCTGTCGTTCCTCCAATCGCTCCCGAGCTGACCGACCCGCACTCACCGCAAAGCTTCGCCGAGGAGACATCATGCGTCTTTACACCACAGACCAGGGCATCGCCCGAGAGGACAGCACCGGTGTACTCACCGTGCTCGACCTCCCGTTCGCGGATGTGGGCGAACTTGTGCGCGGACCGGGGATCGAGCTCGCCGCGGCGGCACGGCCGAGACAGGTCGTGCCGCTGCACCGAGCGAACCTCCGCCCCGTTCTGCCGCGCCCAGGCAAGATTCTGGCGGTCGGCCTCAACTACCCCAGTCACGCCGAGGAAGCGCTGGAGAAGTTCGCCGAAGCCGGACGCCACGACGTGACGCTGCCGACCGAGCCCAATGTCCAAGTCACGGCCGGATCCGCGGCGGCCGCGCACGACGGGCCGATCGTTCTGCCCGCGGTGGCGCCCGGCCACGTCGACTACGAGGGCGAGGTCGGCGTGGTGATCGGCCACCGTGCCACCGATGTCGGCGCACACGAAGCATGGCGATACGTCGCCGGGCTGACCGTGGTCAACGACATCACCGCCCGCGACATCCAGCGCCGCGCGTACGCGGGCGACCCCATCGCCTCGATCGCGATCGCCAAGAGCTTCGATACGTTCAAGCCCATCGGCCCCTGCCTGGCAACGACCGACGAGTTCACCGAACCCCTCGACCTGCGTATCCGCACCTGGGTGAACAGTGAACTGCGCCAGGACGATCGGACGAGCAACTTCCTCCATCGGATCCCGGAGCTGGTCGCGTACCTGTCGCGCTATCAGACATTGGAAGCTGGAGACGTCATCGCCACCGGGAGCCCGCGCGGCGCGGGTCAGTTCACCGAGCGATTCCTCCGGCACGGAGATGTCGTGGACGTGGAAGTCGAAGGCGTCGGGATGCTCAGCAATCGCGTCCTGACAGCTTGACCGCGCCAACCAGACGGCCCGCCCGGCGTTTTGCCGTGGCGGGCCGCAGCCGATCAGGGCCCGAGAAACAACCGTTCACACGGCAGGCGCGGCAAGAGCCGACAGTCGTCGATAGCGTGCTGGATCAATTCGATCGTGCACCAACGCTTTTTCCGCCAATCACGGACCAAGTTGGGTATCGCCGCGACATCGGCCCAATAGTCGAATGCGATGTCGGCCAGCCAAATCCGCAGGTACACATCACTCTCGGATCGGAATCGCACTTCGGCGGTCATGCCTCACCGGCCATTCCGCCACTTCCACCGGCAACACCGGTGGAAGTGGCGCAACACCGCCAGGTCGACTCCGGACGAGGCACTACGCCACACCAACCACCGGTTGGGCGGCGCGGTAGGTGTCCAACAGTTCAGCCACTCGGGCGCGATAGCGATCGACATTCGCCAGCTTGATGGATTCGTATCCGCGAATCATGTCCGGCAGATCGGCGATTTCGACAGCCAGAGCGTGGTTTTCGGGTCGCAGCTCCGCCAGCAGTTCCTCGACCAGCGCACGGTACTCGGCGATCAGCGCGCGTTCCTGCTTGCGCACTTCGGCCATTCCGAACGGATCGAACCTGGTGCCCCGGACCCGGCGCATGGCCGTCAGCAGCCGGTACACCGGCCGGAACCACGGACCGAGTTCGATCTTGTTCCGCATGCCCATCGCCCGCAGGATCGGCGGGTGCAGGCGGTACGACATGCGGGCGCCGGGCCCGAACTCCGCTTCGATGGCCGCACGCAGGGCGGGGTCGACCGACAGCCGGGCGACCTCGTACTCGTCCTTGTAGGCCATGAGCTTGTAGAGGTACCTGGCAACCGACTCGGTGAGCGCGGTCGAACCGGGAATCCGCTCGTCTTCACGGCGCCGCACGTGCTCGATGAACCGACTGTATTCCCTTGCGTACGAAAGGCTCTGGTAACCGACGAGGTCGGGGATACGGACGGTGACCAATCGCGTCAACTCGGTCTCCCGACCGGACGTCACCTGGGCGATCACCTGCCGAACTCCGTGCGACAGTGCATGATTCGTGCGATCGACGGGTGACTTCTCCGCCACCGCGGCCTCGAAAGCCGCGGCATCCGCGACGGACAGACGGCCGTAACGGAACGCTTGAACGTTGGCCTCGACCTGCACGCCATTGAGGGTGATGGCGTGCTCGACATCCGAGGGTGACAGTGGCAACGAACCGGATTGCACTGCCGCGCCGACAAGCAGGAAGTTGGCGTACTGGTCCTCGCCGACCAAGGCGTGTGCCGCGTGACGGGCGTCGAGGAAGATCGCCTCGCGCGTCGTCGCACGCAAGGCGTCCCGGATGGGTCCGACGTCGGGGAAACCCACGGCGGTGTCGATGACCATCTGCCCGGTCGGCACCTCGCTGGTGGAGATCACCGCGGTGGTCCGTTCGGCGCTCGCCGCCGCCAGATGCCGTTCCTCGGCGGCGACCAGGATGTCGCATCCGAGATACAGATCGCACTCCTCGGCCGCCGCCTTCCCTGCCTGGTCGGTCGGGTCGGCGGAGATCTTGAGGTCCGAGACGACGGCTCCGCCCTTCTGCGCGAGGCCGGTCTGGTCCAAGGTGCGGACATGGCGACCGGCCAGCGACGCGGCGGTGCTGAGCACCTGCGCCAGCGTGACCACACCGGTCCCGCCCACGCCTGTGATGCGCGTGGTGTGGGTTCCGACGAGCGCGTATACCGGCTCCGGCAGGGCGTCGGCGTCGAGCAGCGGCGCCCCGGTCCGACCGGCGCGCTTCCCCGCGGGCGCGACTGTGATGAACGACGGGCAATCGCCCGACAAGCACGAGAGGTCCTTGTTGCACGAGGACTGGTCGATTCGCGTCTTGCGCCCGAACTCGGTGGCGACCGGTTGCACCGACAGGCAGTTCGACTTCTCGCCGCAGTCTCCGCAGCCCTCGCACACTCGTTCGTTGATCACGACTCGCTGCGCCGGCTCCGGCGCCAGCCCGCGCTTGCGTTTGCGCCGCAGTTCGGTCGCGCATTCCTGGTCGTGGACGAGCAAGGTGACACCGGGCGTGCCCGCGAGGACCTCTTGGGCTTCGATCAGCCGGTCACGATGCCAGACTTCCACTCTGCTTGGGAGTTTCGTTCTGCGATAGCTCTTGACATCGTCGGTGGTGACGATGATGCGGGCGACTCCTTCGGCGACCATGGCCTCGCAGATGGCCGGTACCGTCATCAGCCCGACGGCCTGCTGCCCACCGGTCATGGCCACGGCCGAGTTGTAGAGCAGCTTGTAGGTGATGTCGACTCCGGCCGCGATCGCGGCCCGGATCGCCAGGCTGCCGGAGTGGTGGAAGGTGCCGTCGCCGAGGTTCTGGATGAGGTGGTCGCGCTCCAGAAACGGCGCCATGCCGATCCATTGGGCGCCCTCGCCGCCCATCTGGGTCATCCCGGCCACCTCGCCCACCTGTTTGGCATCCATCAGCGTCACCATGGCGTGGCAGCCGATCCCCGCGCCGACGGTGGCCCCGGCGGGGACCTTCGTCGAGATATTGTGCGGACAACCCGAGCAGAAGTATGGCGTCCGGGTGACGAGCGGCAGCGCGATCGGACCACGACGGCGGCGCGACTTCCCCAGCCAGTCGTCGACCGTGGGAAAGCCACCGATTTCGGAGAGCCGCGCGGCCACATGGGTCGCGACGATGTCGGGATCGAATTCTCCGTCGGCCGGGAAAAGCGCTGCGCCACCGGGCATCTGCTTGCCCGAGATCGCGGGCGCGTCGGGCCTGCCGTAGAGCAGACTCTTCACCGCCGTCTCGATGAGTGTGCGCTTCTCCTCGACGACGATGATCTCGGACAGTCCGTCGGCGAACTCGTCGACGACGGTCGGCTCGAGCGGGTGGATCATGCCGAGCTGGAGCAGTCGCACGCCTCGCAGCGCCAGCTCGTCGTCGTCGAATCCCAAGGCGCGCAGGGCCTGCCGGACATCCAGGAAGGTCTTTCCGGCGGCGACGATGCCGACCCGGTCCGATGGACCGGACTGCGTGATGCGATTGAGCCCGTTCGCCGCGGCGTATCGGCGGGCGATCTCCAGGCGCGCGCCGTCCCGGCTCCGTTCCAGCACACCCAGCGCCGGTTGCAGGACCTGGCCGGTCACCTCGTGCCGGTACTCGGCGCCGTCCACGGTCAGGTCGGGAACGATCGGACGGACCCGGTCCGGGTCCACGTCCACCGTTCCTGACCCGTCCGCGACGTTGGTCACCACCTTCATGGCCACCCACAACCCGCAGGCGCGTGACATGGCGATGCCGTGCAGGCCGAAGTCGAGCGCCTCCTGCGGATCGGCCGGATAGAGCACCGGCAGTCCGAGATCGGCCAGGAGCAGTTCGGAGGCTCCCGGCACGGACGACGACTTCGCCGCCGGATCGTCGCCGACCAGGGCAAGCACCCCGCCCTCGGGATGGGTGCCCATGAGGTTGCCGTGCCGAACGGCATCGGCCGCGCGGTCCAGCCCGGGGGATTTCCCGTACCAGATCGCGCTGACGCCGTCGACGCGCTTGTCGGATTGCATGGCGGCGAGCTGAGTTCCTTGCACGGCGGTCGCCGCGAGTTCCTCGTTCACGCCCGGTCGGAACACGATGTCGTGCCGGTCGAGCAACGCGGCATGGCGTTCGAGTTCGGTGTCGTATCCGGCGAGCGGTGAGCCCTCGTATCCGGAGATGAAACAGGCGGTGCGGCGCCCTGCTCGTTCGTCCGCACGGCGCAGATCCACGGGAATCCTTGCCAGCGCTTGGATTCCGGTGAGATGAACTCGCCCGTGTTGCACGGTATATCGGTCACGGGGTGACGCCACCGGCGCTGATTGATTCGTCACGACAGAGGAATTCCTAACGGAGAGACGGTCAAGAGACGGAGTGGGTCGCCCCGCACGCGGCGTCGAGCGCGACCACCAGGTCCCGGACGGGCGTGGCGGACATGCGATCCGCCCGCCAGGCGATGTGCCCGTCGGGGCGAACCAGGATCGCGCCGTCGTCGGGGATCCCACACAGGCCGGGTCCGGCGATCTCGAAGTCACGACGCGGAACGCATGCCTGGACAGGGACGTTCGTGTCGATTTCGCCGAGAGCGTCGCCCCAGGCAGCGCCGTCACGCCCGGTGATGAGCGTGAACCCCGGCACCAGGAGATCGTGCGTCGAGATCGTGACGCCGTCCTTGTTGATCCACGCGTGCGGGAGCCTGCCACCCTGAACCGCCACGGTGAGCGGGTCCGCCTGCGCCTCCGAGGGACAGCCGACGCCGTACACGTAGCCGATCTCGAGCTCGAGATAATCGAAGTGGGGACGCTGCGCAGGGACGGACTCCGCCAATCGCTTTCGCTCGGCCGCGGCCACCGCCGGATCCCAGCTCTCGAGCCGGGCGGCGACGTCGATGGTGTTGGGCCCGATACCGGCATCGGCCATTTTCACCGCGTTGGCGATGCTGCTTTCCGCGTTGGCCACCGCGATGGGCCTGCGCTCGGATTCATAGGTGTCGAGCAAGGTTTCGGACGCCCAGCCGTTGAGCACCGCGGCCAGCTTCCACCCGAGGTTGTCCGCGTCGACCAGTCCCGTGTTCATGCCGAGACCGCCGGTCGGCGGAAACCGGTGCGCCGCATCGCCCGCGAGGAAGATTCGCCCCTTGCGGTACTGCCGCGCCGTGCTCGCACCGAGGGTCCAGGTGCCGACCGAGCGGACCTCGACGTCGAGGTCGGGCGCGCCGATCCCGCCCCGGATCAGGTCGGCACAGCGCTCCGCGGTGTAGTCGGCCACCGACTCCCGAGCCGGGTCGTATCCGAGGTGGAACGTCCAGCGATCGCCGCCCATGCGGATGAACACGCCCGGGCAGGCGGTGTTCAGCACCCAGAACAGCAGAGCGGGATCCTTGTCCGTCCAGCGCGACAGATCGGCGTGGAAGTACACGTTGATCAGATGCCCGAACTCGGGAACGCCCTCGATCTCGATGCCGAGGCCGCGCCGGATCTTTCCGGACGCTCCTTCGGCGGCCACGACGTAGTCGACGCCGAATCGCTCTTCCCCCTCGTGGGTTTCGACGCGTACATCGACCGACTCGCCGAGATCGTGCACGGATGTGACGCGCGCGCCGTAGCGGACGTCGGCCATGCCCTGCCGGTGCACCGCTTCGAGCAGCCGCCGCTGCACCCGATCCTGCGCGCACGAGCCGACGGTCACCGGTGACGACCCGAGCCGTCTCGCGAGATGCTCCTCGGGTGCGTCCGCGAGGTCGATCCGCCCGAACTCCTCACCGGCGACGGTGTGCTTCCAGACGAAGCTGAGCCCGCAGTTCAGATCGACCGCGTCCTCGATGATCTCGTCGTAGATGCCCCAAAGGCGCAGCAGCTCCATCGATCTCGTGTTCACCACATGCGCGCGCGGGTGCGGATTGATGTCGTCGAACTGGTCGCAGACGATGCTGCGCACGCCGTGCCTGCCGAGCACGTACGCGGTCGCGAGCCCGACCGGGCCCGCGCCGACGATCAGGACCGGAATGTGTTCGTCGCTCACGGCCGGCTCACCAGCTCCGCGAACGGTTCGCCGGCCTCGAATCGGGCGATCAGCTCTTCCGGAACGAAGTCGACGCCGATCGGATTGGTGACGAAGGCGTCGGACTCGAAGAACGCCTGCGTCTCCTCGTCGGTGGCGAAACTGTCGATCTGCAACTCGATCTGGTTGCCGTCCGGGTCCTGGTAGTACATCGACATCGTCGGACCGTGGTTGACGGTCCAGAACGGCTGCACGCCATCGGCTTTCAGCCGCTTGTAGTTGTCGAGCAGGTCCCCGAGGGAGGCGTAGGTGAAGGCCATGTGGTGCATGCCGGTGTGCGCGTCGGTGGGCTGCTCCGACGCACCGGTCGCGATGAAGGCGACCCGATGGTGTTCGTCGTCGTAGGTCATGAACGCCAACATGTCGTTGGCGAAGGCCACGCGGCCTTCGAGCACGTGCAGGTACCAGTCGGTCATCTCCTGCAGCCGATTGGTTCGCAGCACGATGTGGGCGAGTTTGACGGGTGACGCCATCGTTGGCACCTCCGGACGGTGTGGCGAGAAGAGCTCTCTTGAATGTGACTCGAGACACGCTAGCGTGCTCATGAATGGCAGTCAAGAGCTGTCGCGGACCGATGCCCGCGCAGGACGGACACACCTAGGCGAACAGCCGGACGAACAAGTGCGGTCGACAAGATCGACGCCCCGGACAGGGGCGTCGCACAGACCCGGAACGCCTCGCGCCCGGGTGAATCACCGAACTAGATGGCCGCGACCAGCGGCGACAACATCAGCGAGCGGCTTTGGCGGTCGCGGAAGCGACCAGCGCGTCGGTCACCAGGTCGATCAGATCGCCGACCGGTCGATCCAGGCGGCGCGTGCTGACCAGGACCCCCTCGAACAACACGTGCCCCGCATCGGCGATCAGCGCCACGTCGGCGCCCTTGGGCAGCCGGTTTGTGATCGCGGCGAACAGGCGTTCCTCGAGCCATCGCTGGATCTGCTCGTAGGCGACCCGAACCGACTCCGAGTCCGCCATCCGCTCGTACGCCTCGCGATGCAGCGCCCGGTACGGCTGCACCGCGGCCAGCAGCCCGACGAGCTCGTTGCGCGGATCGCCGCCGAGCTCCGAATCGGCCTCCACGCTCTCCCTTGCGCTGGCGAAGATCGAGGTCAGCGCCGCGGCGAACAGGTCGTCCTTGGTCGGGAAGTACCAATGCACCGCCGCGGGCGCGATACCGGCGGCGCGGCCGACCGCGGCCACGCTCGTCCCCCGGTAACCGTTGGCGGCGAACAGTTCCACAGCGTGTTCGACGACCGCCGCTTCACGCTCGGCCTTCGGGATCTGCTGTCGATTCCTGGGCATGACGTGAGCTTACTGCCCCGCGAACACCTCTTGACTGCGCGTCATGACTGCTCTTAACTGTCAGACAAGAGCGGTGAGGTTGCCGCCATCGATCGCGGAGGTACCGAGATGCGTCTGTACACAACCAACGATGGAATCGCGCGCGAGGACCGGGCGGGCGTGCTCTCCCTGCTCGACCTGCCGCAACGCGATCTCGGCGAGTTGCTCGACGGCCCCGGCCTGGACGCCGCGCGAGCGGCCGGAACACTCCGCGACATCCCCTTGGACACCGCGACGCTCCATGCTCCGGTGCGCAGACCGGGCAAGGTCGTGATCGTCGGACTCAACTACCCCAGCCACGCCGAGGAAGCCTTGGCGGCGTTCGCCGCCATCGGCCGCACCGACATCGAGATGCCCACCGAACCCAACCTCCAGATCACCGCGGGGTCGGCCGTGACCGGACCGATGAACCCCATCGTCCTGCCCGGGGTCGCCGCCGCCGAAGTGGACTACGAGGGCGAGCTCGCCGTCGTCATCGGACGCGCGGCCACCGCTGTGCCGGTCGAGGACGCCTGGGATCACGTGGCGGGACTGACCGTCGCGAACGACGTCTCGGCGCGCGACATCCAGCGCCGCGCCATGACCGGCGACGCGGTCGCGTCGATCGGCGTCGCCAAGAGCTTCGACACCTTCAAACCGCTCGGCCCGTGCCTGGTCACCGCGGACGAGTTCACCGACCGGATCGACCTGCGTATCCAGACCCGAGTGAACGGCGAACTGCGCCAAGACGATCGAACGAGCAGTTTCATCCACTCGATTCCCGAGATCGTCTCGCATCTGTCGAAGTACCAGACGCTGCTGCCCGGCGACGTGATCTGCACCGGGACCCCGCGCGGCGCCGGACTGTTCTCCGGGAGTTTCCTGCGACATGGCGACATCGTCGAGGTCGAGGTCGAGCGGATCGGCGTCCTGACCAACTCGGTGGTCTCCGCGTGAACGCCGTAACCAACGACCTCGCGCAGGCCGGCCCCGGCATCGATCGACTCGGCGATGTGCCGCTCGCCGACCGCGATCTGCCCGCCACCACCTACGACTTGCTGGAACGATCCGCGCGACGGCACGGCGAGAAGCCCGCTCTCCATCTGCTACCCGGCGGAAACCGCTGGGACGAACCGGAGACCTGGAGCTACACCGAACTGCTTCGACGGACGACTCGGGCCGCGAATCTGTATGCCGCACTGGGACTCGAGCCCGGCGGCGTCGTCGGCCTCATGCTCCCGAACACCGGGACGACCTACGCGGCGCTGCTCGGGGCACAGGCCATCGGCATCGCCAACCCGGTGAATCCGATGCTCGCCACCGAACACATCATCGAGATCCTGCGTCTCACCGAGGCACACATACTCGTCGCGCCCGCGCCCGCGCTCGATCCCGTGAGCTGGGACAAGGCGTGCGCGGTGGCCGAGGCGCTGCCCTCGCTGCGAGCGCTGGTCTCCGTCGGCGGGCCGGTGCGCACCGCGCCGGGCAACTGGGTCGGCGATTTCGAACAACTGGCCGCCTCCCGGCCCGCGGACGCCCTCACCTTCGAGTACCGGCCGGGCGCATCCGACATCGCCGCCTACTTCCATACCGGCGGCACGACCGGAGTGCCCAAAGTGGCCCCGCACACCCACGCGAGCGAGGTCTACATCGCCTGGGCGCTCGGGCAGCACGGCGCATTCGGCGGTGACACCGTCGTGCTGACGGGGCTGCCGCTGTTCCACGTCAACGCCATCCTCATCTCCACCCTCGCACCCTTCCTGAAGGGCGGCACCGTGGTATCGCTCGGCAGCCTCGGGTTCCGGGATCGCGCGGCAGTGGCGGATTTCTGGCGAATCGTGGACCGCTACCGGGTCACGACCTTCTCGGCGGTTCCGACGGTGTACGCCTCCCTGCCCCCGGTCCCCGACGATGTCGACGTCTCCAGCTTGCGCGCCGGAATCGTCGGTGCGGCTCCGCTGCCGGGCCGGGTCCGGGCCGAATTCGAGTCCGCCACCGGTGTTTCGATGATCGAAGGCTACGGGCTCACCGAGGCGACCTGCGCGAACACCATCGGCCCGATGGTCGGCGGCAAACCGGGGTCCATCGGGCTTCCCCTGCCCTACCAGCAGGTCAAGGCCGTCCGAATCGGGACGGACGGACTTCCGTCCGGCGACTGCGGTCCCGGTGAGGTCGGCGTACTGGCGATCGAGGGCCCCAGCGTCTTTCCCGGATATCTCCGGCCGGGGCCGGACGGTCCCGCCCCGGATCCCACGGGTGTGATCGTCGACGGTTGGTTGATCACCGGCGATCTCGGCAGGGTCGACGCGGACGGCTTCGTCTATCTCACGGGGCGCGCCAAGGACATCATCATCCGCGGCGGCCACAACATCGACCCGCGCCTGGTCGAGGACGCGATGCTGGCTCATCCGGATGTCGTTGCGGCCGCAGTGGTTCCGTGTCCCGACGCGCATTCGGGCGAAGTCCCGGCCGCCTACCTCGTGCTTCGATCGGGCGCCGATCCGGATCACCGCGAGCTCAGCGACTGGGCCGCGCAGCACGCACCCGAACCGGCCGCCGTCCCGAAGTTCATCCACACCATCCCGGCCATACCGGTCACCGCGGTCGGCAAGGTGAACAAAGTCGCCCTTGCGCACGACTCGGTCAATCATGTTGTGCTGCGGGAACTCCGGGACGCGCGCCTGTTCGGCGAGGTGACGGTGACCGATCGCGGCGGCCGCGCACACGCACTGATCGACCTGAACGATGCCGTCCCGGACCGCCTCGGCGAACTCCGCGAACGCTTGAACGCCTACTCCTTCACGCACGAGATCGTATGACGACGAAGCCGCTCACCCACGCCGTCCGCGACGATCGAGCCGCGATCGACAAGGCGATCAGCCTGCTGGTCTCGTTTCGCGACCAGGCGAACACCGGGGTCGGCGTCAGCGAACTCGCTCGACGCGCCGACCTCAACAAGTCGACCGCGTTCCGGGTGCTGAGCATCCTCGAGCGCAACGGCGTGGTGGAGCGGGTCGGGACGAGCTACCGACTGGGGCCGCGGCTGCACGAACTCGGTCGCGGCGCCTACACGCCCGATCACGAAGCACTGCGAGATCGGTTGATCCCGTTCGTCACCGACGTCTACGAACGCACCCACGAAACCACGCATCTCGCGGTGCTCGTCGGCGCCGACGTGCTGTATCTGGCGAAACTGTACGGATACCGCCAGATACGGTCCCCCTCCCGGATCGGCGGCCGCGCGCCCGCCTACTGCACGGCGGTCGGCAAGGTCCTGCTGGCCTACGACAGCGACGCGGCAGCGACCGCGGCCGCCACGCTGCGTCCCTTCACCTCACACACCGTGACCGACGAGGCCGCGCTGTCATTGCAACTCGCACGCGTGCGTCGCGACGGAATCGCGTTCGACGACGAGGAGATTCAACGCGGTCTGAGCTGTGTGGCGGTACCGATCTTCGGTTCCGCGGGCCGTCCGGTCGCCGCGCTGTCGATAGCGGGGGCGACCGGACACATCGATACCCGCCGACATGTTCCGACCCTGCGCCGCGTCGCCGCCGCCGCGGGACAGATGTTCGCGAAGTCGAGCGGCGAGCTCTGAGTATCCTCCGTGACCGCCGCCGGAGCGCTCGCCCTGCCGGTAGCGCCACTGCGCCGAATCGGGGGCGGCGAGCAGCTCGCCGAGGCAGCCATGGAGCTTGCGCAGTAGGGCGCGCTCGGCGGCGGTGAGGGTCGGGTCAGGCAACCCCCGCGACGCCGCCACGGGCCGCTCGACGATCATGTGCCCGGAACGTGCTCGTTGTCGATATCGGCCGCGGTGACCCACGCCGGTTCCACCACGAGCAAGCCCAGCGACTGCCCTGGTACGTCGACGTCGACCACGTGCCGGTAACCGGCGAGCTCGGCGGCGGCCAGGCCGGCTTCGTCGCCCTTCGGAACCGCGAAAACCACACGCCGACAGTGCGGGTCGGCATCGAGGATCGCCGACGTCGCCGCGGCGAGCGCGTCGGTGAGAACCTGCGCGCTCGGCGCCCCGGTGATCCGAACCTCCACATCATGGGCGCCGACCGGGTACGCGACCCGCAGCCTGCCGTCGGCGCAACGCGCGACATCGACGGTCACCGGTGTGTTCGCCGGACCGGCCCACAATTCGTATGTCCCCCGTTGTTCCTGCGTCACCCTCGGCCCCTCCGGTCAGGGGTGGTCACCATCTGCGGATCCGGACGGGTCAACGAACCCCTGGGCGGACCGAGGGCGGTGCGCGGGGATTCGCCCGCTGCGCCGCAGGCATCGGAGGCGGCGGGTCGCATGGTGGTGGTCATGGTGTCAGACAACCGCCTGCGAGCGTGCTCATCCACAGCACGTTCCGCTGTAGGGAACGCGCGCTGTGGTCCGGCTGGGCTATCAGGGCAGGGTTGCGACCATGCTCGCTGCCACCGCAATTTCGCAGAGCGCCGACGACCCGCCGTCCGGTCTAGTGCTCGGCGAGATACCTGGAACGCCCGGATGGTTCGCGGTGATTCTTAAGGGTTTCATGATCGACGGCGCGAGGACCGGAAAGTTCGTCGTCCATCCGGACCGGGAAGGAGCATGCTCATGACCGCCGCTCTCGTGGGACTCTCGCATTCACCCCTCATCGGGAAGAACGATCCGGCCCCGGACATTCTGCAACGTGTCTATGCGGAGATCTCCGCCACGCGCGCTTTCGTCGCCGAGTTCGCGCCGGATCTGGTCGTCCTGTACGCACCGGATCACTACAACGGCTTCTTCTACCGTCAGATGCCGCCGTTCTGCCTCGGGACCGAGGCGTATTCGATCGGCGACTTCGGTTCCCGAGTCGGCTCGCTCTCGGTCGACTCGGCCGCGGCGAAACAACTGGCCCGCGGTGCACTGGAGCGCGGCATCGATCTGCCCGTCTCCGCGCGTATGGCGGTGGACCACGGATTCGTCCAGCCGCTGGAGATACTGTTCGGCGGGATGGACCGCATTCCGGTCGTCCCGGTCTTCGTCAACGGAGTCGCCGCGCCGTTCGGTCCCCTTCATCGCATCCGCTCTCTCGGAACAGCTCTCGGTGCGGCCGCGCGGGAACTCGGCATGCGGGTCATGTTCGTGGCATCCGGTGGACTGTCCCACGACCCGCCGGTTCCCGTTCTCGAGAACGCACCGCGCCGCGTCGCGGACGCCCTCATCGATGGCCACCCGCCGACTCCCGAACAGCGGGCTCGCAGCGAGCATCGAATGTTGCAGGCCGGCCACTCCTACGCGGCGGGATCGACCACGATGATGCCGATCAACCCACGCTGGGACAACCTTGTCCTCGACACCTTCGAAGACGGCAGGCTCGCCGATATCGACGAGTGGACCCCCGAGTGGATGGGCGCCGAGGGCGGCGGCTCCGCGCACGAGGTGCGCACCTGGATCGCGGCATACGCCTCGCTGGCCGCGACCGGCCCTTACCGGATGACGTCACGCTTCTACGTGCCCATTCCCGAGTGGATCGCAGGCTTCGCCATCACCACCGCGATGACCCACGGATCGCGCTGAGAGCGACCTCCACCGTCGTCCGATCGGCAATCGGACATCCGAAAGACTCTGCACCACCACTCTCGCTTGGCCCGTGCGCGGTCTGGATATAGGCCGGACACCCACCCGGGCCCGTGGAACCCTGCAGCCAACCTGCTGACCGGCCACCCCAATTTGCCCGAAATCCGCTGATCAACGGCCAACAACCAATCCGAACCCGATCGCAGGGGCCGAAGGCCCGACGAAATATCGAGGCTGAATCCTTCCGCCCCGCCGTGAGACGAAGCCTCTCCCTCCGCGCCCGTCGAATCCGGCTCCGCCCGAGGTCGCTACCGCTCCGACGATTCAGGCAGCATAAGTTCCACCAGCTTCCACACACCCGTCGACGGATTGGCGCGATGCTCATCGCCGGCGTCCACGCTCCGCGACTTCGCACGGCGCACGGCTTCCTCGACACCCTCGATGTAGTCCGCGAAACGGAGCGCAGACTTGTCATAGGCCGGGAGGTGCTTTTTGAGCCGCTTCTCGACGTCTCGAAAACCTGTCAGGGTGGCATCGCAATTCTCGAAATGAAGTAGCAGCCAGTACTCGAAACACGGATTCGACACCGCCAGATCAATTTTCGACGTCCGTGCCATTCGGATCGTTTCGGAGTAGTCGAACTCGTCGACGTCGAGAACGCACCAGATCTGGTCGTAGTCTGCGCGTTGCCTGGCCGCGAAGGCAACGACGCGCTTGGGATCCTCGGGGCGCACCGTCACCGCGGACTTGGTTGCCGGATTGCGCAGGTGTCGACGTAGACCGTGGAAGTACGCGGGCTCGGTGACTTCGCCGCCACACACGATCAGAATCAGCGTCACCGGATCGCGGAACGGCGCTCGTCGACGGCGCGAGTTCTCACGCCGGGTGGGCATGCCGCAAAGCCTCTGCGAGTCGATGGAAGTCGACCCGCGGGATCGCACCGAAACTTCCTCCGAGATAGCGACGTTCGAGATTGTGCTCGCTGCGCGGCTTGTAATCGGTCAACGGATACAGTGAGCTGGCCCCGTTCGCGTCCTTCTCGACGAACCACACCTGGTCGCGGCGCAGCAATCCATCGGGACGAACGACCGTACCGAGAAGGGAGGAGTCGTGCGTCGTCAGGATCAATTGCGCGCCATGAGGATTGGTCTCATCCGACTGGAACAGTTCGATCAGCGACGCGGTGAGCAGCGGATGAAGACTGGTGTCGATCTCATCGATGACCAGAACCCGCCCGTGATCGAGCGCGTCCAGAACTCCGGGCAGGATCTCGAGCCAGGCGATGGTGCCCGCGGACTCTTGCTCCAGCGGCAGCACGGCCCCTTCGCTGCCGTGATGAACGAATACCAGCGGAGGCAACGCGCGAGCAACTCTATCCCCGTACACGTCGTGCACCGCAGGAATCCTATCCGTCGAGTCATCGACTTGCGCTTCACTTCTCGAAGCGAACTCATCGAACATTTTCAGCCCTGTGATGTCGAGCCGTTGCCCGGGCGGGATGGAATCGAGCAGAGCCTCCGGAACAACAGGTGTATCGATGGCGGCAATTCCGAAGTCTGCTTCTTGAACCAGCTCCACCAGACGAGCCCCCTCCGCCGCCGTCCCACGAAGTAGAACGCCACGCAGGCGACGTGCGATCGCATCTGTCGAAGCACGTTGCCCGTCCGGAAGAATCAGCGTTTCACGGAACCAGCGGTGTACCGGCTGGAACATATCCGGCCTGGCCTGGGCAACAGCACTCAGGAACAGGGAATTCGGTCGGGTGAGCTCCTGCATGATTTTGAGCTGAGCCCGATGCTCGGCCATCACCGACCCCGAGCTGTACTCGTCCCCGGTCCGCTGGAACAGCACCCGCCTACGCTTCTCCGGATAGCTGAAAAGCCATTCCTCGAGCACCCGCTCGTTATCGACCGTGAACCCATACGTCCACGGAATTCCGTCGGCCACGATCTCGACGACGTAAGTCGACGCGACAGAGAATATGTGACTCGTCCGAAAGCTGTAAGGAGCGCGCGGAACACCTGCGAAGGGCTCCCACCGGGAGAACGACTGGGTCACCGCCCGCTGCATGAACCGGAGCCCATCCAACAGGTTGGACTTCCCAGAGGCGTTCGCCCCGTACACCGCGGCAACCGGAACCGCAGGCCGATCGTCAGCGGCAGGCATCAGCAGCAGCTCGTTCTCGTCCGCGAACGAACGATGGTTGCCGACCCTGAAGCTACGAAGCATCTGCCACCTCCCGACACCGAGTTGAAAGGCATTTTGGACAGTATACCTGCAAGATATGCCCCGAAATGCCTCAGATATCATACTCAAGGCGATCCGATCGGCGGGGGAACGGCATCGACTAGGCAGCCCTGGAGTAGAGGCCCGCAGGGCGCGCAGCATTTGGATCGGCAGCCCTGGGGGTCATGGCGCGACATGCCAGTGGGTAGGCGGCCATGAGCTGGGGATCCGAGGCGGCATGGCACTGGGTAGGCAGCCCATCGGGTGGGGGCCCGGGGGTGGCGCGCCATTGGGTAGGCAGCCATGGGACGGGGGTCCGGGGGCGAAGCCCGCCGGGCGGGGTGTGGGGGTTGCACCCCCACAAACACTCAGCGGAACGAGCAAGGCCCATGCCCTCCATGGGCATGGGCCTTGCACTCGTGGAGCTGCCGGGAATCGAACCCGGGTCCTCCGCCGTGTCTTCAGGACTTCTCCGTGTGCAGTTCGCTGTGTCTCTGCTCGGATCTCTCGGTCACGCGAACAAGCCGAGATGACGATCCCAGTCGCTGTTAGATGTCCCGTCCGGCTCCGCGACCGAGTCGGACGGTGAGCCCTCTAGCTGATGCCGGCACCGGGACCGAGGGCATATCCCGGGCCGACAGAGACGCTATCGCTTAGGCAGCGAGAGCGTACTCGCGCTGATGAGAATCGGCGCTTAATTGGTTGCAACGACGCTTACGGTGGTCTCTTGCCTGCACCGACACGCTTCCCCTGAATCAACGTACGCAGTCGAAACCGTTCAGCCCCGTACGCGCCCGCACCTTGCGGGCTAGTAATGCTAACACTCACCAGACGTCGGATCATCCCGATTATTTGCGCGCCTAGCGGCTCATATCGATCAGGTGCGATCACGCTCGAGCCTGACCGGCCGGTTCGCGGCACGCTGTCGGGCAGGTGTCAACAAGTCCAACGGCCGCATCGACGGAACAGTTCCAAGAGATCGGCGCACCGCAGCGAGAGCCCCACCGCAGGAGGATGCACCGCTGGTGGACACCACCTCCGACCAGCCACGATTTGCCCCCCCACCTACCGAAACGGGCACCCGATCCACCCCGCCTCATACTGGTCAGTCGTCCGATTTGTTCACCCCGCGCCAGACGACGCCACGGCAACTGCGAAACCGCCTTCTTGCCGACCCCCTGACCGGTACTGTTCCTGTTCGGCCGTACCGGAATCGAGAGCGTCCGGTGGCTGCGACAGGAGCAATAATGGGCAACACCAGCAGGCGGCGTCGTCGTCTGTTCCACGCCGCGGCGGTTCCGATGATCGTCGGGCTCGTCTTGGCCGCGGCGTGTTCCACGCCGAGCGAAACCATTGGACCCGGCGTCACCAGCGCGCCGTGCCCGAACGCAATCGACAGAGACAAAGGCTGCATCTACCTCGGCGTGCTGTCCGATCTCGGCGGCGGGCCGTTCGCCGTGATCGGCAGGGCGATGCAGGACGGGCAGACCGCATTCTGGACCGAGGTCAACAAGGCAGGCGGCATCGGCGGCTACGAGGTCGACATCTCGACCTACGCCAGGGACACCGCCTACGATCCGCACCGACATCTGGAGGCGTTCCGCGAGATCCGGCCGAACGTGCTGGCGCTGGCCATGAGCCTCGGCACCGCGCAGACCCTCGCCCTACTGCAGGAGATGGACGCGGCCGACATCGTGACCTCGGCGGGCACACTGTGGTCGGGCTGGGAGTACCCCGAAGCCGACCTGAATCTGGTTCTGGACACCGGGTATTCGTACTGCACCGAGGCGATCATGGGTCTGGACTGGTTCGCCGAGCACCAGTACCGGCCGCACAATCTGGCCGTCATCGGGTTCCGGGGCAACTACGGCGGTGACTACTCGAACGGCGCGCTGCGCTGGGCGGCGCACAACAACGTGCTGGTCACGTCGCGGATCGACACCGGACCGAACGCCGAGGTCGGCAACCAGGACCGGCCGGTCGCCGAAATCCTCGCCAACCCACCGGACCTCGTGCTGCTGGCCACCGGGCCCGCCGAAAACGCCGAGATCGTAGGCAAACTCGTCGCGGCGGGATACAAGGGACGATTCCTCGGCTCGGCGCCGACCTGGAGCGGCGCGCTGCTGAAAACACCCGCCGGGCCGGCGCTCTCGGCGCTCTACAACTTCACTTCGCCGGTCGACGGCTGGGGCGGGGACAGCACGGGTGCGCGCAGGGCCCGCGCCGCCGCGCCACAGGAGCCGTCGAACTGGGGCTACAGCCTCGGTTGGGCGGTCTCCTACACGATGCGGGCGCTGCTCACGAAGGCGGCGGCGAACGGCCCGCTGAACCGGGTCGGCGTGCGCGCGGCGCAGACCGCGCTGACGGTCGATTTCGAGGGAATGGCGGCGCCGCACACCTACAACACAGGCGCACCGGATTACACCGCCCAGCGTGCCGTGATCGGCGCCCCCGATCCGTCCGCGCCGCTAGGCTCGCGCACGGTGGCCACCGACTACCGCGGACCGACCCTGCCGCAACTGCCGATGCACGGGCCGTGCGTCCGGCTGTGAACCGACCGACCACCGGGCAACGCATTTCCGTCTCCATCGAAGGAAGAGAACTTTGGGACCAATCCGCCGTCGCCGCAGGCTGTTCCGCGCCGCTGCGGCCGCGATCGCCTTCGGCTTCGCACTGGCGGCCTGTTCGACGGAGTCGACCGAGACGGGGCAAGGCGTCACCAGCGCGCCCTGCCCGCAGGCGGTCGACAAGAGCAAGGGCTGTATCTATCTCGGCGTGCTGTCCGACCTGGAGGCCGGACCGTTCGCCCCGCTCGGCAAGGCGCTCAACGACGGTCAGCTGGCCTTCTGGCGTGAGGTCAACAAATCGGGCGGCATCGGCAACTACGAGGTCGACATCACGACCTACGCCAGGGACACCGCCTACGATCCGCACCGGCACCGTGAGCAGTTCCGTCAGATCGAACCGCACGTTCTGGCATTGGCGATGAGTTTCGGTACGGCGCAGACGCTTTCGGTGCTGCCGGAGATGGACGCGGTGGACCTGCTGACCGGCGCGGGCACCCTCTGGTCGGGCTGGCAGTATCGCGAGACCGACCGGAATCTGGTGCTGGACACGGGATATTCGTACTGCACCGAGGCGATCATGGGCCTGGACTGGTTCGCCCAGTTCCAGTCCAGGCCGCGCACGCTCGCCGTCGTCGCCTTCCGCGGCAACTACGGCGGCGACTACGCCAACGGCGCACTGCGGTGGGCGTCGGAGAACAACGCGATCGTCACCGCCCGCGTGGACACCGGCCCGAATGCCGAGGTGGGCAACCAGGACGGGCCGGTCGCCGAGATCCTGGCCAACCCGCCGGATGTCGTGCTGCTGGCCACCGGTCCCGCCGAAACCGCCGAGATCATCGGCAAACTCGTCGCCGGCGGCTACGACGGCCGATTCCTCGGTTCCACCCCGACCTGGAACGGGGCCCTGCTGAAGACGCCCGTCGCGGCGGCGATCACCTCGCTGTACAACTACACCTCGCCCTACGACGGCTGGGACGGACGCAGCGTCGGCGCCCAGCATGCCCGCGCGGCGGCACTACAGCCGCCGACGAACTGGGGTTACAACCTCGGCTGGGCGATCTCCTACCCGATGAAGGCGGTGCTGAGCCGCGCCGAGGCGGAGGGCGATCTCACCCGCGCCGGTGTGCGCGGCGCGCTGGACGGGCTCTCGGTGGATTCGGAGGGCATGGCCGCCGTGCACAACTACGGCTCCGGCGAACCGGACCTCACCGCGCAGCGGGCGGTCATCGGCGTGCCCGACGCGAACGCGCCGATGGGGTCGCGGACTCTGTTGCCCGACTTCCGCGGGCCGACGCTGCAACGCGTGACGCTGCACGGACCGTGCGCGCGATTGTGAGACCGAACTGACGGAACCCCCGGCGCGATCCGCTCGATCGCACCCGGGGGTTCCCGTGTTCCAGGTCTACGATCTCAGCTCATGCCCTTGACGCGGCGGCCGAGCTCGCGAGTCACTTCGCGTTCGGCGGTCCGCCGAGCCAGATCCTGGCGCTTGTCGTAGTCCTGCTTACCCTTGGCCAGCGCGAGCTCGACTTTGACCTTGCCGTCGGAGAAGTACATCGACAGCGGCACCAGCGTCTGGTTGCCCTCGCGCGACTTGCCCACCAAGCGCTCGATCTCTCGCTTGTGCAGCAGCAGCTTGCGCACCCGGCGTGGTGCGTGGTTGGTCCAAGTGCCGTGGCTGAACTCCGGAATGTGCAGCCCGCGCAGCCACACCTCGCCGTTGTCGACCGTCGCGAAGGCGTCCACCAGCGAGGCCTTGCCCTCGCGCAGGCTCTTGACTTCGGTACCGACCAGCGCGATCCCGGCCTCGTAGACGTCCAGGATCGTGTAGTTGTGCCGCGCCCGGCGGTTGGTCGCGATGACCTTGCGCCCTTTTTCCTTCATAACGGTCAACTCTAAGTGACGCGGCAATCGTTTTATTCCAGCGCTGTGGCCGGTGCAACGCTGTGCGCTCAGCCGCCGGGCCGCAGCGCGATGTAGATCACGAGGACCGCGACGAAGGCGGCGAGCATGAGCAGGGTGGACACGCGCGGACGGCCGAGGTGCACGGGTGTGCGCCGACGACCCAGCCACACCGATTCCACCGCGGGATCCATCGGGCCGTGCGGCGCGGGGGCGGGAGTGTCGGGTGGCGGCGATCCACCGGACGTGTCGGAGCCGCCCTCGGGCGGGTCATCACCGGGTGCCATGCCTGCACGGTAACCGCCGGGGCGGAAATTTACCGGCGCAGCCCTCGGGGTGTTGTGATTCGGTGATGTGGGCTGTGCCGTCGGGCGGCGGTCTACGCCAGGCGACGGCCGAAGACCTCGGAGCCCACGCCCGTCGCCGGGTCCACAGCGACCACCCGCAGATCCACCGCGCTCGGGCTGAGGTCCATGACCATGAAGCCCAGTTGGTGGTAGTTCTCGTAGAGGGCGGGCGTCCCGGCGCCGCCTGGCGTCCGGCGCGGCTCGGCGCCAACGGTTTTCGCTGCCGCGCCGGACACCAGCTGGCGCGTGCCCTTGGCCGCCGCGGTGGGCTCGAGCACCTGGAGCGAGTGGTCGTGGCCGGAGAGGATGAAATGGCACTTGCCCACCACGTGGTCCTCGAAGAACCGCTTCACGTGCACGCCGTTGAGGGGTTCTATGGACAGGCCCTCGTAGTTGCCCGCGTCGCCGTGCGGGCCGTTGTTCAGGTACGGGTGGTGCGTGCAGGCGATCTTCCACGGTGCGGGTGATTCGGCGATCGCCCGGTCCAGCCAGGCGCGCTGCGCGTTCATGAATTCGCCGTCGACCGCCCAGTACGGCGCGAACAGCGGCGGCAGGTAGGCGGCCAGCGGGTTGAGGTCGAGCACGAAGAACTCGACCACCGGCCGTTCCTCCGGCACCCGGACGGAGTAGTAGCGGCTCGGCATCCACCAGCGTGGCGAGTTCGCGTGGTACTCGACCTCGTGATTTCCGCGCAGCAGCCAGCCGCCGTCGCCGCCGATGACCGAGCTGGTGTCGTGGTTGCCGAGCACCATCGCCCACGGGAAGTCCAGCCCGGTGTTCGGGTTCTCGAATTTCGTCGCGAACTGGACGTCGTCGCCGCTGTTCGGGCCGCTCTCGTAGATGTTGTCACCGAGGCCGAGCGCCAGCGAGAACGGTTCACGGGCGTGGAACGCCCGGGCGGCGTCCGCGACCGCCCACTGGGTGCGCGTGCCAGTGCCCGCGTCGCCGGTGACGAGCGCGCGCACGGCGCGATCGGCCGGGAGCCCGAACTTGGCGATCCCAGCGGCGACCGGAACCGCCTGGGCCGGCGTGAGACCGACCAGGGTGGCTCCCGCCGCGATCCCCGCGGCCCCCGCCAGCAATTCCCGACGACCGATCCCCTGCGCACCACTCATGCCGACCTCCGCGACTCCGATTTCCCGGACCATCCTGGCCCACGGCGGCGCGACAGTCGATCTGAGGGGTCAATATTTCACAGTCCGTGCACCCGGACGTGCGCATCAGGTCACTCGGCGGCGAGCACCTCGAGCACCTGCTCGCCGTACTTGGCGAGCTTGTTCTCACCGATGCCGCCGATCGCGCCCAGCTGCGCGAGGCTCGCCGGCTTGCGGGTGGCGATCTCGCGCAGCGTCGCGTCGTGGAACACGACGTAGGCGGGCACGCCCTGCTCCTTGGCCGTGGCGCCGCGCCACTCGCGCAACTTCTCGAACAGTGGCACATCGGCGGCGGCGAGGTCGGCCGCGGCGGCCGCCTTGCCCGGCTTGGCGGACCTCGACGGTTTGGTGACCCGCTCCGGCTCGCGACGCAACCGCACCTGGCGGCCGTCGAACAGCACCTCCTGGCTGGCCTCGGTCAGGGTCAGCACGCCGTAGTCACCGTGCACCGTGAGCAGCCCCTGCGCGAGCAGCTGCCGGACCACGCCGCGCCACTCGGTATCGCGCAGATCGGTGCCGATGCCGAAGACCTTCAGCTCGTGGTGGTCGTACTGAACGACCTTGGGGTTCGTCTTGCCGAGCAGAATGTCGACGACATGGCCCGCGCCGAAGCTCTGACCGCGCTCACGCTTGAGGCGCAAGACGGCCGACAGCAGCTTCTGCGCGGCGACGGTGCCGTCCCAGGATTCGGGCGGGGTGAGGCAGGTGTCGCAGTTGCCGCACGGCAGACCGGCCTGCCCGAAGTAGGCGAGCAGCTGGGTGCGACGGCAGGCCACGGTCTCGCACAGGGCCAGCATGGCGTCGAGGTGCAGTTGCAGCTGCCGACGGTGCGCGGCGTCCCCCTCGGAGGAGTCGATCAGCCTGCGCTGCTGCACCACGTCGTTGAGTCCGTAGACCATCCACGCGGTGGACGGCTGTCCGTCGCGTCCCGCGCGACCGGTCTCCTGGTAGTAACCCTCCACCGACTTCGGCAGATCCAGGTGGGCGACGAATCGGACGTCGGGCTTGTCGATGCCCATGCCGAAGGCGATGGTGGCGACCACGACCAATCCGTCCTCGCGCAGGAACCGAGCCTGGTTCGCGGCGCGGGTGCGGTGGTCGAGTCCGGCGTGGTACGGCACCGCGCCGACGCCGTTCTCGTTGAGGAAGGCCGCCGTCTTCTCCACCGAATTGCGCGACAAGCAGTAGACGATGCCCGCGTCACCGGCGTGCTCGGCGCGGATGAACTCCAGCAGCTGCCGGTCCGGGCGGTTCTTCGGCTCGATCCGGTATTGGATGTTGGGCCGGTCGAAACTGGCCACGAACCGGCGCGCCCCGCCCAGATCGAGGCGCTCGATGATCTCGTCACGGGTCTTCTCGGTGGCGGTCGCGGTCAACGCGATGCGCGGCACGTCGGGCCAGCGCTCGTGCAGCATCGACAGCCCCAGATAGTCGGGCCGGAAGTCGTGGCCCCACTGCGATACGCAGTGCGCCTCGTCGATGGCGAACAGCGCGACCTTGCCGCGATCGAGCAACTCGGCCGTCGACTCCAGCCGCAGCCGCTCCGGCGCCAGATACAGCAGGTCGAGCTCGCCCGCGAGGAACTGGGCCTCCACCGTGCGCCGCTCGTCCGGGAACTGCGTCGAGTTGAGGAAGCCCGCGCGCACGCCGAGCGCGCTGAGCGCGTCCACCTGGTCCTGCATCAACGCGATCAGCGGCGAGACCACCACGCCGACGCCGGGCCGCACCAGGGCGGGCACCTGATAGCACAGCGACTTGCCGCCGCCGGTCGGCATCAGCACCAGCGCGTCCCCGCCGGAGATCACGTGCCCGACGATCTCGGCCTGGTCGCCGCGGAAACTGTCGTACCCGAAGACCCTGCGTAGAACCTCTTGCGCCGCAGCGCTTTCGGCGCCCGCGGGGGCGACGGAGACGGTCACGTCGGCAGGGAGGGGTTCGGGGGGATTCACGGGGCCCATCCTACGAGCGACCCCCGACCACCACGCCGCTACATCGCGGTGGATCGGGCCGTATCGGCCGAGTTCTCCCCATGGGGATGAACGACTTTCCGCCTCACTCGTGGACCCGTCACTCGCGGACGTAGTACCGCAGGGTGCCGTAGGCCGCGACGGCCGCGACCAGGATGCCGACCGGCGCGATGGTCAACGCGACCGTGGCGATGTCGTCACCGGTGATCCGCGGGAACACATTGCTGTCGAACAGCGGTCCGAGCGCCCGGTCGATGACAAGCGGCCGGGCGAGGAGCAGCCCGAGGATCGCCAGCACCGAACCCGCCAAGGCCGCGACCACGGCCTCCAGCAGGAACGGCAGCTGGGTGTACCAGCGCGTCGCACCGACCAACCGCATGATGCCCACTTCGGTGCGCCTGGTGAACGCCGCGATCTGCATCATGTTGGCGATCAGCAGCAGCGCCGCGAGCGCCATCACCACGGCCAGACCGAACGCCGCGTTGCGCAGGCCGTCGAACAGCCGAAGCAGCCGGTCGACGAACTCGCGGTCGTTGGCGACGGTGCGCACGCCGTTGCGGGCGTGGTAGGTGTCGTAGATGCGCTCGTACTGGTCGCCGTCGGTCATCTTGACCCGCATCGAGGCGGGCAGCGGCGTCTCCGAGATGTACTGCACCATCTCCGGCTGATCGGCGAAGAGCTTCTTCGCCTCGTCCAGCGCGGCGGCGCGATTGAGGAACTGGACGCTGACCACGCCCGAGGTGTTCTTCATGTCGGCCAGCAGCGAGCGGCACGGATCGGTAGCACAGTCCGGGTCGTTGGCGGAGATGTTCTCGTCGAGGTAGAAGCGCACCTCGAGGCGGCCGGTGAAGTACTGCTCGGTCTTGTCGGCCATCCGGACCGAGAGCAGGCCGCCGCCGAGCATGGCGAGCGACACCGCGGTGGTCAGGATCATCGCGACGGTCATCGTCACATTGCGACGCAGACCGGTGGCCACCTCGCTGAAAAGGAAACTCGCGCGCATTACCGATCTACTCCGTACACGCCGATCGCGTCGTCGCGCACCAGGCGGCCGTGGTCGAGCTCGACCACCCTCCTGCGCATCGAGTCGACGATGTGGTTGTCGTGGGTGGCCATCACCACCGTGGTTCCGGTGCGGTTGATGCGCTCGAGCAGCACCATGATGTCGAAGCTGGTGTCGGGGTCGAGATTGCCGGTGGGCTCGTCGGCCAGCAGCACCAGCGGCCGGTTCACGAACGCGCGGGCGATGGCCACCCGCTGCTGCTCGCCGCCGGACAACTCGCTGGGCAACCGGTCACCCTTGCCGCCGAGACCGACCATGTCCAGCACCTCGGGCACCGTGCGGTCGATGACCTGGCGACGCTTGCCGATCACCTCCAGGGCGAACGCGACGTTCTCCTGGACCGTCTTCTGCTGCAACAGCCGGAAGTCCTGGAAGACGCAGCCGATGCGCTGGCGCAGCTTCGGCACCTTGCGCCCGGGGAGCCGATCGACGCGGAAGTCCGCGACGCGGATCTCCCCGGCGGTCGGCGCCTCCTCTTTCAAGAGCAGACGCATGAAGGTCGACTTGCCGGAGCCGGACGGTCCGATGATGAAGACGAACTCGCCCTTGCTCACATCGACCGTGATGTTGTCCAGCGCGGGTCGCGTCGACGTCTTGTACGACTTGGTGACGTTCCGCATGGTGATCACGGGGAGCCAGTCTAACCAGCTAAACCCGCGCATCCACCCCAGAGTTGCAGCTACTGTCCGGCCTGCTCCGTATTCACCAGCGCCGGTATGGTGTTCACGACCTGAGTGATCCCGGTCGCAGCCGGTTGATCGGGCTTGACGAACAGGTACAACACGAATGTCGCGACCCAGGTCGCCCCCAGGATCGCGGTCGACTTACGTGGTTTCACTGATACCTTCCCGGCGCAAGGCCGCGGCCACTCGGACCCGCAGCTCACGTCCGACCTCGAACTGCTTACCCGGCAATGTTCGAGCAACCATTCGGATGTTCATCTGATCCATCGTGAGGTCGTCCACGCCCATCACGGTGGGTTCGTCGAGCAGCAGCGGCTCGAGCCTGCGGTCGCGGAACGCTTCGGCTCCTACCTTGTGCAAAATCTCGTTCACCCTGGTGATGTCGGCGCTGGCCGCCACCGGAACGTCGATCGCGGCGCGAGCCCAATCCTTGGACAGATTGGTCACTTTCACGATCTGCCCGTTCGGCACGGTGATCACCTCGCCGTCGGCGTTGCGCAGCGTGGTGATCCGCAACGTGACGTCCTCGACCGTACCCTCGGCCATCTCCGCGGATCCAGCCACGGCGATGCGAACTACGTCACCGAATCCGTATTGGCGCTCGGTGATCAGGAAGAATCCGGCCAGAATGTCCTGCACGATGCGCTGCGCACCGAAACCGAGCGCGGCGCCGAGCACCGCGGCGGGCGCCACGAGCCCAGTCACCTGGAAGCCGAGCCGCTGCAACACCTCCATGCCGACCAGCACGTAGACGACGGTCAGCACGACCCAGGTGAGCACCTGGGCCAGCGCGTGCCGATGTTTGGCCGCCTCGGTCCGCACCAGCGCGTCGCTGCTGCGGAAACCCGCGTCGATCTTGCTGGTGACCCGGTCGCGCACGAACGTGGCGAACCGGCTGAACAGCATCACGCCCAGGATCAGCAGCACGATCTCCAGGCCGCTGGATCGCAGCCAGGCCGTGGAGTCCGCGGCGGACGCCGCCGCGATCACCTCGCCCATCCCGGTTGCCGTTTCACACCATCCGCAACACGCACGCCAGACAGGCTACAACGGAGTAACGACCGGGGCCGCGCGTCGCACCGGAATGCCACGCACCGCAAACTGATTCGCCTGCTCCCGTGTGCGCCAGCGGATGCCGCAACTTCTGAGCGGGTTCCGAGAACCAATTCGGCTCAGCCTTCGCGCATCCGCCGGCGGATGCTGCGACTTCTGAAACAGCTCACTGGTTCTGGCTTTCTCGCATGCGCCACCTGATGCCGGACTCGATGAAACCGTCGATGTCGCCGTCCAGCACCGCGGTCGGGTTGTTGACCTCGTAGCTGGTGCGCAGGTCCTTGACCATCTGGTACGGGTGCAGCACGTAGGAGCGCATCTGGTTGCCCCAGGACGCGCCCTCGTTGGTCTTCAGCGCGTCCATCTCGGCGCGCTCCTCCTGCCGCTTGCGCTCCAGCAGCTTGGCCTGCAGCACGCGCATGGCCGAGATCTTGTTCTGCAGCTGGGATTTCTCGTTCTGGCAGGTCACGACGATGCCGGTCGGGATGTGCGTGATGCGCACCGCGGAGTCGGTGGTGTTGACGCTCTGGCCACCGGGACCCGAGGAGCGGTACACGTCGACGCGGATCTCGGTCTCGGGCACCTCGATGTGGTCGGTGGTCTCGACCACGGGAAGCACCTCGACCTCGGCGAAGGAGGTCTGGCGGCGGCCCTGGTTGTCGAACGGGCTGATCCGCACCAGGCGGTGGGTGCCCATCTCGACCGAAAGGGTGCCGTACGCGTAAGGCGTCTTCACGGCGAAGGTGGCGCTCTTGATGCCCTGGCCTTCGGCGTAGGACGTGTCGTACACCTCGACGGCGTACTTGTGCCGGTCCGCCCAGCGGATGTACATGCGCATCAGCATCTCGGCCCAGTCGGCGGCGTCGTCGCCACCGGCGCCGGAGCGGATGTTGACCAGCGCCTCGCGCTTGTCGTACTCGCCCGAGAGCAGGGTGCGGACCTCCATCGCCTCCACGTCGGCGTGTAGCGCGGCTCGTTCGGTGTCGGCCTCGGTGAGCGCCTGGGTGCGGGCCTCGCCCTCCTCGCCCTCGGCGAGTTCGTAGAGCACCGGCAGATCCTCGAGCCGCTGGCGCAGCTCCTCGACCCGGCGCAGCTCGCCCTGCGCGTGGGACAGCTGGCTGGTCACCTGCTGCGCGTGATCCTGGTTGTTCCACAGGTCGGGATCGGCCGCCTGGTGCTCGAGCTCATCGATGCGGCGGCGCAGTTCCTCGATGTCGAGGACCGACTCGACCGTCTTCAGCGTGGCGTCGAGTTCGGCGAGATCAGCGGAAACGTCAGGATGCACGATGTATTAGACTACCGGCCCCGCCGAGGCGGGAAAAAGCGCGCCCGCCGTTTGCGGGGGATGTCTCAGCCGGAGACCGCGCGCAGCTGCCCGGGGCGGCGGCCCGCCAGCGCGTCCAGCGCCGCGGCCGTGGCGTCGTCGGCGGGCAGGTGGACGATGAGCTGCTGGTCGTCGTCGGCGAACAGGTCGAGGGTTTCGTAGGCCAGGCGCAGCGAGCCCGCCGCCGGGTGGGCGAGCCGGGTGATGCCGGTGGCGGAGGGCAGGCTGGGCACGTTCTCCACGCGCCGGGTGAACTCGTCGCCCGCGATCACCGTGAGTTCGTCGGCGAGCGCCGCGATGGCCGGGTCGGCGCGGAACGGACCCTGCTTGAGGGCCGCGACCCGCTGGTCGGCCACGTCGTCCCAGTCGGGGTAGACGAGACGGGCGCGCGGGTCGGCGAAGACGAAACGCGCCAGGTTGGCCAGCGGGTCGTCGTCGAGCAAGCCGGTCGGGCCCATCAACCTGCGGTAGCCCTCGGTGCACGCGAGCACCTCGCCGAGCCGGTTGACCACGACCGCGGCCGCCGGGTCCAGGTGATCGAGAACGGCGCGCACGGTCGGGCGCACCTGCCGCGTCGGCTGCGCGCCGCCCGTGCAGCTGAACCCGGGGTCGGCGGACTTGGTCAGGCGATGCAGGTGGACGCGTTCGCTCGGTGTGAGCTGGAGCGCGTCGGCCAGCGCCGAGAGCACCGGCGGCGAGGGATGACGGTCGCGCCCCTGCTCCAGCCGGGTGATGTATTCGACGCTCACCCCGGCCACGGTGGCCAGTTCGGCGCGGCGGAGTCCGGGGGTACGCCTGCGCGGACCCGCGGGCAGGCCGACCCGCGCCGGACTTACTGCCTCGCGCCTGCTCCGGAGAAACAAGCCAAGCTCGTTGTCGCTCACCCTCCGAACGGTACAAGCACGGCCCGCCGCAAGGGTGGCCCTGCCACTACCACTCTCCGCGCGGTCTACCAGTCCCACGCGGTCCGGCAGCAGATTGAGACGCGGCGGTCGCACCGACCGCACTCGATCGAAGGAGAGCAAACATGTCCGCTCTGAAGCTCGCGGTGATCATCGGCAGCGTCCGCGAGGGCCGGTTCGGTTCGACGGTGGCCGCCTGGTTCGCCGAACAGGCTGCCAGCCACGGCGGCTTCGAGGTCGACGTGATCGACCTCGCCGACGCCGACCTGCCGCTCGCGCTGCCCGCGGTCCCGCCCGCCATGGAACCGAACCCGCCGCGCCCCGAGGGCATGGTCGACCTCAGCGCCCGGCTGGCCGCCGCCGACGCGTTCGTCATCGTCACCCCCGACTACAACCGCAGCTACCCGGCCGCGCTGAAAGCCGCCATCGACTGGCACTTCACCCAGTGGGACGCCAAGACGATCGGATTCGTCGGCTACAGCGGAGCCAGCGGCGGCCTGCTCGCGATCGAGCACCTGCGGCAGGTCTTCAACGAACTGAACGCGCACACCGTCCGCGAGTACGTCTCGTTCCCGCGCTACTACCTGCTCTTCGACGAGGAAGGCCGGCTGCGCGAACCGAACGAACCCGCCGCCGCGGCGCAGACGATGCTCGACCGGCTGCACTGGTGGGCCGCCGCGCTCGCCGCCGCCCGGACGGCGTCGGTCGCCGCCTGAGGCGCTCGATCGAGTGCAGTGGGCGTGCAGGGTCTCCGGTCCGGTCGTGCGCATGCTGCCGACGGCGTCCGTCCGACAGTTCTCAGTAGGCGTACTTCCGCCTCCGGCCCGGCTGTGCGCGAGCCGACGACGCGCTCCGTCCGGCCGCGTCCGGCAGGCGCGCCCCGCCTCAGCCCGGCCATACGCGAGCCTGCGACGAACTCCGCGGCACAGTCCGTCGAGCGTGCCACGCTTCGGTCCGGCCGGACGCGGGCTGTCGACGGCCCGCGTCCGGCCGCGTCCATTAGGGTTTGCTGACGTGGCTGCTCACTCCTCTGACCTCGAACTCGCGTTGCGGCTGGCCGACGCGGCCGACACGATCACCAGGGCGCGGTTCGGCGCGCTGGATCTGAAGGTGGACGCGAAGCCGGATCTGACGCCGGTCTCGGACGCCGACCTCGCGGTGGAGCGGGCGATCCGCCAGATGCTGACGCACGAGCGGCCGGAGGACTCGGTGCTCGGCGAGGAGTTCGGCGGCGACGCGGAATTCCGCGGGCGCCAGTGGGTGGTCGACCCGATCGACGGCACCAAGAACTTCGTGCGGGGCGTGCCGATCTGGGCCAGCCTGATCGCTCTGCTGGAGGACGGCGTGCCGGTGGTGGGCGTGGTGAGCGCGCCCGCGCTGGCGCGGCGCTGGTGGGCGGCGGCGGGTTCGGGCGCTTGGACCACCTTCCATCCCGGTGCGCCCCACCCGATTTCGGTGTCGGCCGTCGCCGGGCTCGATTCGGCGAGCCTGGCCTTCTCCAGCCTGTCCGGCTGGCGCGAGCGCGGGATGCGCGAGGACTTCCTCGCACTCACCGACGATGTGTGGCGGGTGCGAGGATACGGCGATTTCTTCAGCTACTGCCTGCTCGCCGAGGGCGCGGTCGACATCGCGACCGAACCCGAAGTGTCGCTGTGGGATCTGGCCGCCCTCGACATCCTGGTCCGCGAGGCGGGCGGCGTCTTCACGTCGCTGTCCGGCACGCCGGGCCCGCACGGCGGCGACGCCGTCGCGACCAACGGACTCCTGCACGAGGCGGTGCTGTCCCGCTTCGCGCGCTAGACAGGGCCTAGGTCAGCAGCTTCTCCATCAACACGACGCGGTCGGTGCCGTGGAACTGCGGCGGCAGCGTCGTCTCCCGCAGCTCGGTGAAACCCTGTGCGGCGTAATACTTCCGCAGTCCGGGGTTGTCCGCGGCGGTATCCAGGCGCTGCCGGTCGAGCCCGCGCGCACGGGTGCGTTCGGCGCAGAACGCGAGCACCCGCGCGCCCATTCCGCGGCCGCGGTGGCCGGGCGCGACCATGAGTCCGTGCACGTACCCGGCCTCGAGCTCGCCTGCGCCCCAGAAGTCGGGGTCGTGCCAGACCAGCCGCACGGCCGCCACCACCTCACCGGTCGGCTCGCGCCGCACGTACCACTCGCCGCGGGTCGCCTCCCGCGCGAGGATCGCGACGGGGTATTCACCGGGTAGCCACTGCCTGATGCCGTTGGCGACCATCCAGCGCGCCAGGCGGTCGCGGAGGGCGATGAGCGGGGCGGCGTCGGCCGTGGTCGCCGGAACCATGTCGAGGGGTTCGAGCGTGTGGGAATCCACCATGCCAGCCAACCTACTGGCTGCGCGGGCGTACGTTCCGGCTATCGCCGCCGTTCGTCGGCTGGAGTGAGGTCGAGCCCGGCCGGTGGACGCAATCGGCGCAGGGCGCCGTCCATGCTCGTCACGTACAGCGCCCAGCCGTCGCCCTCGCGCACGATGCGCACCGATGTCGCACCGTCCGGCGGATTGCGGAGCGGGCCAGGCTTGATCAGTCCGGTGATGATGGCGCAGGCCGCGCCGGTCGCGGTGTCGATCTTGTAGACGGCGCCCAGCGCATGATCGGCGACGAACAGCTGACCGTCGCGGGTGGCCTCCATGTCGTCGGGCAGCGCGAGCAGCTGCGGAATGCCCGAGACGACGGTCGAGGTGCCCGGGGCGTCCAGCGGAATGCGGAAGATCTTCAGCTCCAAGCTGTCCGTGAACACGGATCGGCCGTCGGGCGCGAGCGCGAGTCCGTTGGTCAGCGGCAGCGGGGACCAGGTTTTGGTGTACTCGCCGGTGGACGGGCGATAGCGCGAGATGCCGGTCGGGGCGGACTTGATGCCGAGGGTGGTGAACAGCAGGTCCCCGTCGGGAAGCACCAGCAGGCCGTTCGGTCCGTTCAAGTCGGTCAGCAACACCTCGACCGCGCCTGTGTCGAGGTCGTAGCGCTGCAACGTGCCCGGCGGGGCGTCCAGGCCGTCGCCGGTCAGGTAGTACACCGAGCGGCCGACCACCCGCACGCCCGCGGGGTGATCGAGTCCGGTGAGCAGCGGTTCGAAGCGGCCGGAGGCGTCGACGTGGGCGAGGAATCCATCGAGGATGCCGGTGACGTAGAACCCGCCCGCGCCGTCGCTGTCGAGATTCTCCAGATTGCCCACGCCCGCGACCACGGTCTCCGCGATCCACCCCTGCGCGCACGACGCGGGCACGAAATCCGCCCGCACCGTAGGTGATCCGATCGTCAGTCCAGCCGCGATCGTCAAGACCGCGGCGCCGAAGCGCTTACTCCCCATCCGTGATGGCATGCGGCATACGCTAACACCGCCGCACACCGAACGACCTGGTCGAAGACTCCTGCGCTGGAGTCACTCTCGGTCGAGCCAGTCCCGGATGGCGTCGCGCTGCACCTCGAGCAAGCCGCGCTGCCTGGTGAGTTCGGCGATCTTGCTGCCGAGCTCGGCGAAGCGCTGTTCGACGATGTCGAGCGACTCGTCACAGGGCAGCACCCACCGCGTCGGATCCGACATACAGGGCAGCAGACCGCGGCTGTCCTCGGTCGACATTCCGGCCGAGAGCAATTCGCGAATGCGGGCGACCCGCGCGGACGCGTCCGCGCCATAGGTGCGGTAGCCCTTCCCGTCTCGGCCGGGCACCAGCAACCCTTGTTCCTCGTAGTAGCGCAGCAGTCGCGGGGCCACGCCGCTGGCGCGCGACAGGTCTCCGATCAGCATGTGACTCCGCTCACTCCGGGTTGGCCTTCACATCCATGTGAATACCTAACTTCGGCGGCATGACAGCGATTCCCCTGACCACCACCGTCTCCGGCGCCGGGCCCGGCATCGTTCTCGCGCACGGGGCGAGCGGCTCGATCGCGAGCAATTTCGGCGGCATCATCCCGGCGCTGGCCGCGACGCACACCGTGGTGGCCTCCGATTACCCCGGCGACGACACCCGGCTCGACCTCGACGCACTCGCCGATGCACTGGTCGCGGCCGCGGTGGACGCGCGCGTCGAGACCTTCACCGTCCTCGGGTTCTCGCTCGGCACCGCGGTGGCGGTGCGGGCCGCCGTCCGGCATCCCGACCGGGTCCGCGGATTACTGCTGGCCGCGGGCTTCGCGAAGCCGGACAACCGCGCCAGGATTGCCGTCCAGGCGTGGCAGGATCTGCTGGATCTCGGCGACACCGAGACGTTCGCGCGGCTGTCGGCCCTGGTCGGTTTCTCGGCGGACCATCTCGGCTCGCTGCCCACCGCCGCTGTCGACGCGCTGATCCGGCAGACCGCCGCCGCCGTGCCCGGCGGGACGAGGCAGCAAGCAGCCCTCGTCGAAAACGTGGACACCACAGCCGATCTGGCGCGCATCACGGTGCCGACGCTGGTGCTGAACGCCACCGCCGACCTGCTGATCGACCCGGCCAATTCGCGCATGCTCGCCGCGGCCATTCCGGGCGCGGAGTACGTCGAGATCGACGCCGGGCATGCGCTCATGGTCGAGCGGCCCGCGCAATGGTGGAAGGTCATCGACGAGTTCCTGCGCAGGAATCGGCTCTAGATTCAGCCGAGATGCTTTGCGCGCGGCCAGAGTTCGTGCCACGGCGCGCGCGGCTCGCGGCAGACGAACAGCGGCTCGCCCTGTTCGTCGTTGTCGATGCCGAGGCCGTTGTCGATGCGGCCCGCCGGTTCGACGACGGCGCACAGTTCGGCGAGTCGATCACGCTCGATGCCGACCATGAGCACCTCCGTGGCGGTGCCGGGCGGTGGGCCCCACCACCAGTAGGCGTTGTGGCCGGAGTGCGGTGTCGGCAGGTCATAGGGCGCGCCGAAGCGCTCGATCGCGCCCGCCTCGCCGTAGTTGGCGGTGAGCACGGCGACGTCACCACCCAAACCGGCACGGACAGCGCCGATTCGACGGACGAACTCCGGCCATCCGATGGTCTCCCCCGCGTCGTAGTTCACCGCGAGCACCGGTGACCCGGGCAGCGCCGAGACCGGGAGGATCGGAAGGAACAACACGGCCGAGCCGATCGCATTCACCGTCACGACCGAGCAGGCCGCCGCCCAACGCCAACGCCGCAGGCCGAGCATGCCTGCCAACGGCACCGCGCCCGCGGCGAGCAGGATCGGATACATCCCGCCCAGGTAATACGCCTTCCCGCCGGTCAGCAGGAAGACGACGAACAGCAGACCGTAGGCGACCGGGATAGCGCGATAGCGCGGCTCCCGCCAGAGCCGCCACAGTCCGTAGATCCACAGCGGCGTCAGCAGCGGACCCATCAGCCCGAATTGCAACAGTACGAACATGATCGGCGAATCGGACGTGCCGGACGAACCGCCCGCGATCGCCCGCCCGACGTCCCACTGCGGCCACCCGTTGCGCGCCTGCCACCACAGATACGGCAGCCAGAGCAGGGCCGCCAGCCCGACAGCCACGGGAAAGTACCTGGTCGCCAAGACCTTTCGCGGGCCGACTACGAGCAGCGCGACCACCAGCGCCGCGCCGGGAAAGATCAGCAGCGACTTGTTCAGCAGGCCAGCCCCCGCCACCAGCCCGATCGCAAGCCACCAACGGGGATCGGCGCGAAGGACAGCCGCGCCGTCGACGGCCGATTTCGCGGCTATGACCGCATCGGCGGATTCCACGACGGCAGGGTCCGCCGCGGCGACTGGGACCGAATATTGTGCGACCGTCACCGATTTCGCGCCTGAGCCGGGCCGAGCGGGGTAACGCAGCAACCGCAAAAGCAACAACCCCAGCACCGACCACGCCGCCAGATCGAACACAGCCGTGCTCAGCAGATGTCCCGCACCCTGCACCAGCGCGGCGCTCGCGACCGCCGCCGCGGCCAGCGCCCGCGCCGCGCGACCACCGCCGAATTCCCGGGCCATCAGCCCGGCGCAGACCACCACGAGGGTCGCCGCGAGCACGGCGGGTGCCCGCAGCAGCGGTAACGATTCGGGATCGATGGCCGCCATCGCCCTGGCCACCAGCGGCGTGAACGGCGGCTGATCCGCATAGCCCCACGCGGGATGCCTGCCCGCCGCGAGAAAGTAGAGCTCATCGCGGTGGTAGCCGTACCGATTCGAGAACGCGACCAGCACGGCGGCGAAAACCCCCGCTACCCAGTACATCCGGCCACGATGACACAGCGCCGCGCATCCGGCCACATCACACGAACCCCGCGTCTCCGGCGACCGACGCACTGCGTACCGCAGAAATACAGCATCGCGAGGAAACACAGCGTCCCGCACAGAGTCGCGAGAAACACAGTGTCTCAAAAGCACAGCGGCCCAAGAAACACAACACTCCGAACGGACGGCACCACCGCGGCCAGCCCCGCGGGACCCTCACATCATCCGACACGACGGTCCCACGGAGCCGTTTCCGTCAGGGCCGCGCCGAGCCGGTACCCGACCCCGACGCGGATCCGGATCCGCCGGAGCCCGAGCCCGCCGAGCCGGACGGGAAACCGACTTCGCCCGAACCGAGGTCGATACCCGTCCCCGCTTCACCGGAGCCGAAGTCCACCACCGGTGCGCCGGAACCGAAATCGACCCGCGGCGGCCCGCCGGGATCCACATCGATGGGCACCAACGGCAGACCCGGCGCGGCGATCGCCGCCGGTGCGCCCAACCCGACCGCCACCGCGAACCCGGCCATTACCACAAGCCGCTTCATGAACAAGACCTCCATCTCGGGGGCAGACAAACGTGCCGACACCGTAGCCGAATCCAGCGCATTGTGAAGTACATTCGTTTCACTACGTGGCAATCGTGAGCCGTCACGAAGAATCGGGCCCACACCTGGGATCGAGACGCGATTCGCGCACCGGAGCGTCGGCCACGGCCAACCTCCGGCAGCATCGGATCGACGGCCGCTCGACGGCCTTCTTACTCTGGAGTAAGATAGCCTTACTCAGGAGTAAGATAGCTGGGGCAAGACCTCACCCACCCACCCGAGAAAACAGGTGATGATGAGCACTCGAGACAGCGCAACGACGCGACGTCCAGACACGTCCGCCGTCGGCCTCAATCAGCCCAAGCGGGACTGGATGGGTGCCGCCATGCGGGCCATGACGACTCTCACCGGGTCGGAACTCGCCGAGAAGTACAACTTGCGCAAGCCGATCGAGCGGGTCACCTACGAAGGCACCAAGACCGGCTTCCGCACTCTGGGTGCGGCCACCCGCGCGTTCAACAAGATCGCGGGCGGCGGTGCGCCGAAACGGCTCGCGGACAACGAGTCGAAGAAGAAGGACCTCTTCGACATCACCCCGTCCGACGAGCAGCAGATGATCGTCGAGACGGTGCGCGAATTCGCCGCCGAGATCCTGCGCCCCGCGGCCTACGAGGCCGACCACGCCGCCAAGGCGCCGCGCGACCTGCTCGAGCGCGCGGCCGAACTCGGCATCACCCTGATCAACGTGCCCGAGGAGCTCGAGGGTGCGGCCTCCGAACGCGGCGCGGTCACCAACTCGATGGTCGCCGAGGCGCTCGCGCACGGCGACATGGGTCTGGCGCTGCCGATCCTGGCGCCGAGCGGCGTCGCTGTCGCGCTCTCCCAGTGGGGCACCGACTCGCAGCAGAAGACCTACCTGCCCGCCTTCACCGGCGAGAACGTCCCGCAGGCCTCGGTCGTGATCAACGAGCCGCGCGCGCTGTTCGACCCGTTCGCCTTGCAGACCAAGGCCACCCGTTCGCCGAGCGGCTACCGCCTCAACGGCGTCAAGAGCCTGGTGCCCGCCGCCGCGGACGCCGAGCTGTTCCTGATCGCCGCCGACCTCGACGGCCGCCCCGCCCTGTTCATCGTCGAGTCCGACGCGCCGGGCCTTGTCGTCGAGGCCGATCCGAGCATGGGTCTGCGCGCCGCGGGCATCGGCCGTCTGCTGCTCAACGACGTGGCGGTCGGCGCCGACGCCGTCCTCGGTGACGGCGACGCCAAGACCCGCGCGGAGGAGTACGCCGACGCGGTGCGCCTGGCGCGTCTCGGCTGGGCTTCGCTCGCCGCGGGCACCGGCCAGGCCGTGCTCGACTACGTGATCCCCTACGTCAACGAGCGCGAGGCGTTCGGCGAGCCGATCTCGCACCGCCAGGCGGTCGCGTTCATGGTCGCCAACATCGCCATCGAACTCGACGGCCTGCGACTGGTGACCCTGCGGGGCGCGTCGCGCGCCGAGCAGGGCCTGTCCTTCGGCCGCGAGGCGGCGCTGGCCCGCAAGCTGGCCACCGACAAGGGCATGCAGATCGGCCTGGACGGTGTGCAGTTGCTCGGCGGCCACGGCTTCACCAAGGAACACCCGGTCGAGCGCTGGTACCGCGATCTGCGGGCCATCGGCGTCGCCGAGGGTGTCGTGCTCATCTGACCGGCTTGTTCGTTCCTTCAGGAGACCTTCCACAATGATCAATCTCGAACTCCCCAAGAAGCTGCGGGCCAGCGCCAACCAGGCCCACCAGGTCGCCTCGGAGATCTTCCGGCCGATCTCGCGCAAGTACGACCTCGCCGAGCACCAGTACCCGGTCGAGCTGGACACCATGGCCGCCATGGTCGAGGGCCTGGCCGACTCCGGCACCCAGAAGATCGGCGGCGCCGCGGGCGGCCGCTCCGAGGCGTCGGACACACACGCCACCGAGCTGCTCGGAAACACCAACGGCGGCAACATGTCCGCGCTGCTGAACGCGCTGGAGACCTCGTGGGGCGATGTCGGCCTGATGCTGTCCATCCCCTACCAGGGTCTGGGCAACGCGGCCATCGCGGCGGTCGCCACCGACGAGCAGCTGAAGCGGTTCGGCAAGGTGTGGGCCGCGATGGCCATCACCGAGCCGTCCTTCGGGTCCGACTCCGCCGCCGTCACCACCACCGCGGTGCGCGACGGTGACGAATGGGTGCTCAACGGCGAGAAGATCTTCGTCACCGCCGGTCAGCGCGCCACCCACATCGTGGTGTGGGCGTCGGTCGACAAGAGCCTTGGCCGCGCGGCGATCAAGTCGTTCGTCGTGCCGCGGGACGCTCCGGGTCTCTCGGTGGCGCGGCTCGAGCACAAGCTCGGCATCAAGGCTTCCGACACCGCCGTGCTGCTGTTGCAGGACTGCCGGATTCCCGCCGACAACATCCTCGGCAGCCCGGAAGTCAACGTGGAGAAGGGTTTTGCCGGGGTCATGCAGACCTTCGACAACACCCGTCCGCTGGTGGCCGCGATGGCGGTCGGCGTGGCCCGTGCCGCGCTCGAGGAGCTGCGCGCCATCCTGACCGGCGCGGGTATCGAGATCTCCTACGACACCCCGGCGATCAACCAGCACGCCGCGGCGGCCGAATTCCTGCGCATGGAAGCCGATTACGAGTCCGCCTACCTGCTGTCGCTGCGCGCGGCGTGGATGGCCGACAACAAGAAGCCCAACTCGCTGGAAGCCTCCATGTCGAAGGCCAAGGCGGGTCGCACCGGCACCGACGTCACCCTCAAGGCCGTCGAACTGGCGGGCACCATCGGCTACTCCCAGCGCACCCTGCTGGAGAAGTGGGGCCGCGACTCGAAGATCCTCGACATCTTCGAAGGCACCCAGCAGATCCAGCAGCTCATCGTCGCGCGCCGGGTGCTCGGCAAGACCAGCGCCGAACTGAAGTGACGCGCTAGCGGCAGACACGGTGAAACCGGTGCGGGGTTGGGTGGCCCCGCACCGGTTTTCCGGTTTCGGGGTGGGGTTGTGGAGGGGGGTCGGGGATCGGCTAGGGTCTCGAGGGTTACCGCGATCTGCGGGCTGATTTCAGTAAGGGCTGTACCAAGGACTCTGGCAAGGAGATTGGTTATGCGTCGACTGAGTTTCAAGCGTCATCTCACTGCGGCAGCGGTCGTTTCGGCCGTTCTCGCGACGGTGTTCAGCGGAAGTGCAGCGGCGGAGCCCGAGCTTCCGACCGTGGATTGGGGCATCGCGGTGCAGAAACTGCGCGAGGCCGCGGAGGGCAATCCGATGGCGGAGGAGGCCATCGATCGCCTGCTCGCCATGCCGGGCATGATGCCCGCGAACAGCCGGGTCGCGCTGCCCGCCCAGCCGTTCCAGGTTCCGGCCCAGTCCGACATCGGGCGCGGTGAAGGGCCAGGCATGTACGGGTCGGGCATCGCGCTCGGCATCGACGGCTTCCGCCTCGGCTTCTTCGGCGGCCCCGGCACCATCTCGCCGAACCAGGGCGGCGCCAAGCTGGAAGCGCTGTGGGTCAATCTGTCCAACGGCCGCAGCGGCACCGAGGCGCTCTACGAGCACGAGGACGTTCCGGTGGACACCACCATTCGCTCCAGGGCGCTCGCCCTCGGCCCCGGCATGATCGTCTCGGCCGTGTACGGAACCCTGTGGCACCGTTGGTCGGTCCCGGTCAGCGACACCAACCCGGACGGCTTCCAGTACCAGCGCGGCACCATCTCCATCCCCTCGATGGGCGCCATCTACAACTGATCCCGCCGTGCGTCGCGGCGGCGACCGCCACGCCTCCGCGACGCACACCCGAGCCCCCGCCGCGCACAGCCGCGCCCCGCACACCAGTACTTCTCATGCCCGCCCCGAATCGCCTGTCTCGGCCTCGAATCGGCGGGCGGCCTCCGCCATCAGAATGCGATCGCGCCGTTCCTCGAACCGCGCGGCATCGCGCTCCAGCTTCTCCAGAAACGCGCCCAGCTCCCCCCGGAAACGTTCACCACGATCGCCGAAATCATTGCGGCCGAACACATTCCATTGGCGCAGCACCGGCATCAGCACGTCCTCCAGATGCTGACGCAGATCGTAGATGCCGTGTTTGGCGATGAGCACGGCGTTGCGCCGGAAGTCGGGCATGCCGATGCCGGGCATCTGGAACTTCCGCACGATCGTCGCGATCGCCTCCAGCGTCTGATCCGGCGCGAGATCCAATGCGGCACCGCACATGTTCCGGTAGAAGACCATGTGCAGATTCTCGTCGGCGGCGATGCGTTGCAGCATCTTGTCCGCGATCGGGTCGTCACACACCTTGCCGGTGTTGCGATGGCTGACCCGCGTGGCGAGCTCCTGGAACGTCACGTACGCCAGGCCGTAGAGCACGTTGGTGTCGTCCCAGGTGGCGGGAGTATCGGCGCCTTTGGTCATGTGCACCATGCGCGCGCGTTCCAGCGCGACCGGGTCGACTCCCCTGGTGACCACCAAGTAGTCGCGCATCGTGATGCCGTGCCGGTTCTCCTCGGCGGTCCACCGGCCGACCCAGCTGCCCCACGCACCGTCCCTGGAGAAGTTCTCCGCGATCTCGCGGTGGTAGGAGGGCAGATTGTCCTCGGTGAGCAGGTTGACCACCATGGCCGCCTTCGCCACCTCGGACAGCCGTGACTGTCCCGGTGCCCAGTCGGCGCCGCCCATCGTCGCGAAATTGCGTCCCTCGCTCCACGGCACGTACTCGTGCGGGTGCCAGTCCCTGGCCGTCGCCAGATGCCGGTTCAGCTCGCGCTCGGCGACCGGCTCCAGCTCGATCAGCAATTCCAATTGGGTCAGATTCCTCGACACGCTTCTTGTCTCCTCCGGGCGGCAGCGTCTTCCAGCAGCTCGGTCAGGTGGCGAGGTCGCAGGTGCAGGACAACGGCGCCGCCCGGAGAGACCCGCGCCGGCTGAGCCCCGTCAGATGCCATTGTCCGCTTTGTCGGCTTTAAATGTGACCCATCACACGTTCGCTGCTACGGTAGGCATCCACATAGCCGAGTTCGCGTGGTCGAGTGCCCACGCGAAGTTCAGTGGAGGTGTTCGGATTGAGCGTGGCGCGTGCGCTGGAAACTGTGAAAGCTTTGGGGGTGCTCCGGTCTCGCGGAGTCAGCGATCCCAAGGCACCGCTGGAAACCCTGCGCACCATGAAGGAGACCAGGATCTACGGCCCGCAGGCCGCCCTGGTCCGGCATTCCGCCCGCATCGCGCCGGACCGGATCGCCCTCGCGGACGAACGCGGTGAGCTGACCTATCGCGAGCTGGACGAGCAGTCCACCGCCGTCGCCCGCGGCCTGCACGACGCGGGCATCACCGAGGGCACCGTGATCGCCGTGCTGGCACGCGACCACCGCGGCCTGATCATGTCGATGATCGCCGCGGGCAAGCTGGGCGCCCGAATCGCGCTGATGAACACCGGCTTCGCCAAGCCGCAGTTCGCCGAGGTGTGCGTCCGCGAGAAGGTCAAGGCGGTGCTGCACGACAGCGAGTTCCTGGGCCTGCTCGACGCGCTGCCCGAGGACCTGCCGCGCTACCTGACCTGGGTGGACGAGGGCGCCCAGCTACCGGAGGGCGCAAAGACCTTCGACGACCTGATCGCCGCCAACTCCAGCGAGCCGCTGCCCGCACCGGCCAAGCCCGGCGGCTTCATCATCCTCACCAGCGGCACCACCGGCCTGCCCAAGGGCGCGCCGCGCACCAAGGTGACGCCGATGGCCACCGCGCAGTTCGTCGACCGCATCCCGTTCCAGAAGTTCGGCACGATGGTGATCGTCTCGCCGATCTTCCACAGCACCGGCCTCGGCACCTGGCTGGTGGGCACGGTGCTGTCCAACAAGATCGTGATGCGCCGCCGCTTCGATGCCGAGGCCACCCTGAAGATGGTGTCCGACCACAAGGCCGACATGCTGGTCGCGGTGCCGACGATGCTGCACCGCATGGTCGAGCTGCCCGAGGAGGTGCGCGCCAAGTACGACACCTCCTCGCTGAAGGCCATCGTGCTCGCCGGTTCCGCGCTGGCGCCCGAGCTGTGCATCCGCGCCGCCGAGGTGTTCGGCCCCGTGCTGCACAACCTGTACGGCTCGACCGAGGTCGCGATCGCCACCATCGCCAAGCCGGAGGAACTGGCGCAGGCGCCGGGCACGGTCGGCCGCCCGCCGATCACCTGCGACGTGCGGCTCTACGACGACAACGACCAGCTGGTCACCGACCGCAATGTCACCGCGCGCATCTTCGTGCGCAGCGGCGCCCCGTTCGAGGGCTACACCGACGGCAGGAACAAGCAGATCATCGACGGCTACATGTCGAGCGGCGACGTGGGCCACTTCGACGCCAACGGCCTGCTGATGGTGGACGGCCGCGACGACGACATGATCGTCTCCGGCGGCGAGAACGTCTTCCCGCAGGAGGTGGAGAACCTGCTGCTGGAACGTCCCGACGTGTTCGACGCGGCGGTGATCGGCGTGGACGACGTGGAATTCGGCAAGCGGCTGCGCGCCTTCGTCGTTCCCGAGCCCGGCCACACGCCCGACGGCGAGGAGCTCAAGGCCTACGTCAAGGACAACCTGGCCAGGTACAAGGTGCCGCGCGAGGTCGTCTTCCTGGACGATCTGCCGCGCAACCCCACCGGGAAGCTGCTGCGCCGGGTGCTCGTGGAGTACAAGATCGACGCCTGACCCGATCCGGGTCGCGAATCGGAGCCGTTGCGGCGCAACCCGATTCGCGACCCGATGGGTATCCGAAAGGCAAGACCGCCACGCGGTGAGATGGATGACACACTCGGTAACAGTTGCTTGCTATTGTTAGCACCAGCACTGGATCTCGAAGTTGCGGTCCACACCACCCCGAGTCCCGGTGGATGGGCCGCGGAAGGTTGTCCTCTATGTCTTTGTCCTTTCCCGCGCTCGGCGGATCCGTTCGCAAGGCCGGTGACCTCGCGCTAGGCGTGAACATCATGGTCAAGCGGGGCCTGTTCAACCCGCTGCGCCCTGACCACGCCGCCCGTTCGGCGTTCAACGTGCTGAAGTTCGGTCCGTTCGCCGGCGTCGTCATGCACGCCGCGCAGACCAGGCCGCACGCCGCCGCCATCGTGGACGAGCGCGGCGAGGTGACCTTCGGACGGCTCAACGAGCAGTCCAACGCCTTCGCGCGCGGGCTCGAAGCGCAGGGCATCCGGGCAGGCGACGTGGTCGCCGTGCTGGCGCGCGATCACCGCGGCATGGTGCTGAGCCTGCTGGCCGCGGGCAAGCTGGGCGTGCGCGCGGTGCTGATGAACACCGGCTTCGCCAAGCCGCAGTTCGCCGATGTCGCCACGCGCGAGAAGGTCAAGGCCGTGCTGCACGACAGCGAGTTCCTCGACCTGATGAGCGCCATTCCCGCCGAGATCCCGCGCATCCTCACCTGGGTCGACGAGAAGGACAACGCCGACCCGGCGATTCCGACCGTCGAATCGCTGTCCGCCGGCCGCTCCACCGCGCCGCTGCCCGCCCCGGACAAGCCCGGCGGCATGGTCATCCTGACCAGCGGCACCACCGGCACCCCGAAGGGCGCGCCGCGCGACCGGGTCAGCCCGTTCGCCTCGGCGCAGTTCATCGATCGGGTGCCGCTGCCCGCCAACGGCACCATGATCATGGCCGCGCCGATCTTCCACGGCACCGGTCTCTCCCAGTTCACCCTCGGTCTGGCGCTGGGCAATCGGGTCATCTTCCAGCAGCGCCGCTTCAACCCCGAGCAGACGCTGGCCAATATCGAGAAGTACCGGGCCGATTCGCTGGTGGTCGTGCCGACCATGCTGCAGCGCATCCTCGATCTCGACGACGACGTGCTCGCCAAGTACGACGTGCGCAGCATCAAGGTGATCTTCGCGGCGGGCTCGGCCATCGCGCCCGACGTGGTCACCCGCACGCTCGACCACTTCAACGACAGCCTCTACAACCTGTACGGCTCCACCGAGTGCGCGGTGATGACCGTCGCCACCCCGGCCGACATGCGCAAGGCGCCGACCACCGCGGGCCGCGCGCCCGTCGGCATCCGCATCGTGCTGCTCGACGAGAACCGCAAGCCGATCACCCAGCCGAACGTCACCGGAACCATCTTCGTGGACAACGGTTTCGCGTTCACCGGCTACACCGACGGACGCACCAAGGAGATCGTCGACGGCATGATGTCCAGCGGCGACGTCGGGCACTTCGACGCCGACGGCCTGCTCTACATCGACGGCCGCGACGACGACATGATCGTCTCCGGCGGCGAGAACGTCTTCCCGCTCGAGGTGGAGAACCTGATCGCCGGGCGCGACGACATCTTCGAGGCCGCGGTGGTCGGCGTCGACGACCGCGAATACGGAAAGCGGTTGCGCGCGTTCGTCGTACCAGGCCCGGAGTCCAAGCGCGATGCCCAGGAGATCAAGGAATACGTCAAGGCGAACCTGGCCCGCTACAAGGTGCCGCGCGAGGTGATCTTCCTCGACGAACTGCCGCGCAACGCTACCGGCAAGCTGTTGCGCAAGCCGCTGATCGACATGGAGATCGAGGGCTGAGAGGCACGAATACACGCTGATCGCCTGTGCGGCGCCCGTGTTCGACGAGCACGGGCGCCGCGCAGGCCGTCGACCGGCACCGTCGGCCCGTATTAGGCTTGCGCGCGAGGGCAATTCGAGGACAGGGGCGCGCGATGTCCAGTGTGATCGGTAAAGGTGGGAACGTCGCGCTGGGTGGCGGGCGATTGCACGTCACCGTGGCACCCGCGGGCATCGATCTCTCGGTACTGTGCGTGCGCGACCACGGCAGGGTCGGCGACGACAGCGAATTCGTCTTCTACAACCAGCCCGTCTCGCCGGACGGGGCGGTGCGCCTGACCGACGGCGCGATCTGCATCGACCTACCGAGCGTCGGCGCGGTGACCGACCGACTGGTGGTCGCGGCGTCGGTGGACAATGGCGTGTTCGGCGGCATCTCGCTCGCGGTCCGCATCACCGAGGACGGCGGGCTCGCCCACGATCTGCCCATCACTGGACTGAGTTCGGAGACCACGGTCATCCTCGGCGAGGTGTATCGCAGGGCGAGCGGCTGGAAGCTACGCAACGTGGCGCAGGGTTACGCCAGCGGGTTGGCGGGGCTGGCAACCGATTTCGGGATCACCGTCGACGACGAGCCCGCAGCGCAGGCGACTCCGCCTGCCGCGCAGACCTTTCCGCCACCTGCCGCACAGCCCTTCCCACCGCCCGCCGGGCAATCCTTCTCGCAACCCGCCGCACAGCCCTTCCCACCATCCGCCGGACCGTCCGCGGGTACGACCTCCCCGCCGCCCTCGTCACCGGCGGGTACGCCTCCCGCCCCGGTTTTCGGCCAGCCGATCGGCTCGTATCATCCTGCTGCGCAACCGCTTCCACCGCCGCCCGCCGCACCGCCGCCGATCCCGCCCGCTCCGCCGCACGGGACGATGCCGCCGCCCCCGATGATGCTGCCTCAGCCAACAGCGCCGCCCCAACCGACAGCGCTGCCTCAGCGAACAGCGCCGCCCCAGCCGATGACGCCGCACCAACCGATGGCGCAGCCTCAACCGACAGCGCCGCACCAACCGATGCCGCCGCACCAACCGATGCCGCCTCAACCAACGGCGCCACCCCAGCCGATTGCGCCGCCGCCACCCGGCGTGAACTTCACCAAGGGCGCGGTCACGCTGACGAAGGACGCCCCGCCGGTGCTGCTGGAGAAGGCCCCGGTGATCCGACTACGGGTGGCCTGGGCCAGCGGCACCGACTACGAGGCCTACGCGCTGGTCGTGCTGAACACCGGCGAGGTGGTGCACGTGGCCACGTTCGACGCCATGAACACCCCGGCCACTCCGCAATATCGCGATCTGGTTCGTCATCTGGGCGACCGCGGCCGGGGCCACGTCCGCCGCGGCGGCGGGCATACCGAGGAGATCATCGAGGTCCGCTTCGCACCCGAGATCGTCGCGATCGTGCCGGTGGCGTACTCCGCGATCAACAACGGCACCGGATCGTTCTTCAAATACCGGGTCTCGCTCGCCATCGAGAACGGCGCCGACCAGGTGGTGATACCCGCCGATCAGGCGAAGAAGTCCAGCTGGATCTTCACCTGTGTGCCTGGCGTCGTCTACAACCGCCCCGAGGGCGTGCTCATCGAACGGCTGGAGCTCTACAGCAAACGGTTCTCCGAATCCCGGCCCGCGGTGTTCCTGCAACCCGACGGCCGGGTCGCGGTGCGGATGGACAAGGGCCCGATCAACCAGTTCAAGGCCGACCGGACCTGAGCCTCCCGAAAGCTTCCGGACGGAAATGCCTGGTCGAGACCGGTTTCCGGGAACTGGCCGACGTGGTCGGAGACCAGTAACACGTCCGTTATCATCAGCGGGTGAGTATCGAGTTCGACCGGTCGGCTGCGGGACGTCGCAGCGCCGTCGCGCGGCTGCGCGGCGGGTCGGCCGGGGCGATCTCGGGCACCGTCTCCATCGCGGCCCACGGCTGGGCCTCGGGCGGCATGGCCCCCGACAGCACCACCCTCGCGCTGCTCGCCGCGGCCTCGGCGGTCGTCGGCGCGCTCGTCGCCGGGCTCGCACCGTTGCGCGACACCGGGGCGGGTCTGATCACGGCGCTCGTCGGCGGTCAGCTGCTCGGCCACGTCGCCATGGGCTTCAGCTCCGGGCATCTGCATCACGGCGACACCCAGCTGACCCCGCAGATGCTGACCGCGCACATCGTCGCCGCCTGCATGGCTGCGGTCGTCATCCGCGGCGCCGAGGCTGCCTATCGGATCGGCACCGCCGTCCTGGCCCGGGTGCTGCCGGTGCGCCACCGCGTACTCGTCATCCCGGACGCGGCTCCGCTGCGCACCACCTACCGCGATCGCGTCATCCTGCGGATTCTCGCCGCCGAGACGCTGCGCACCCGGGGCCCGCCGCTCCTCGTTCACGTCTGATTTCACCCACACCCGGTGCACGAACGCGCTGTTCGTGTGCTGCCGCTGTTCCGCGTTCCGATGCGGGGCCGCCGCGCGCGTCCGGGCTCTCGCCCGCGGCGATGTCACACATTCCGTACGCCGAGCACTCCTCGGTGCTGCCGGCATGCGTCGCGCGCCGTCACAGCGCTGTTCTCGAGCGCACGCACCGGGTTCCAGAACCTCAGAAACGAAACGACCGTGAGCACAACAGAAACCATCACCCCCGACGCCGAATCCTCGGCGCCGCCACCCGAATCCGCCGGGCGCAAACCCGCGGCCCGCAACGGGCTGCAGGCGCTGGCCATGCGGCTGCACTTCTACGCGGGCGTCTTCGTGGCGCCCTTCATCCTGATCGCGGCCGTCACCGGCGCGCTCTACGCCATCTCCCCGACACTGGAGGCGTTCGTCTCCCGCGACCTGCTGACGGTCGAAGCGGGCGAAGCGGCCAAGCCGCTGTCGGAGCAGGTCACCGCCGCGGTGGCGACCCGGCCGGACCTGGCGCTCGCCGCGGTCTCGCCCGCGCCGGGACCCGAGGACACCACCCGGGTCATCTTCACCGATCCGTCGCTGGGCGAATCCGAGCGCCGCGCGGTGTTCGTCAACCCCTACACCGCGCAGCCGGTCGGCGAGTCCGTCGTCTACGGCAGCTCGGGAGCGCTGCCCCTGCGCACCTGGATCGACAGGCTGCACCGCGATCTGCACCTCGGCGAACCGGGCCGGATCTACAGCGAGCTCGCCGCCTCGTGGCTGTGGGTCATCGCGCTGGCCGGTCTGGTGCTGTGGTTCCGCCGCGTCCGCGCGCGCAGGCAGCGCAACTCGGCCGCCTGGCTGTTCGCCCCCGACCGCTCGAAGGGCGGCCGCGGCCGGACGATGAACTGGCACGGGGCCATCGGCGTCTGGATCCTGCCGGTGATCCTGCTGCTCTCGGCCACCGGCATGACCTGGTCCACTTATGCGGGCGACAACATCACCGAGCTGCGCAAACAGCTCAGCTGGACGACTCCCGCCGTCAGCACCGCCATGCCCGGTGCGTCCGCGCCCGACCACTCCTCGGGCGGCGACCACCACGGCGGCGGGCACGCACCGGCGCCGCAGCCCGCCGACCCGCAGACCCGCATCGCGCAGCTGGATCGGGTGTACGAGTCCGCCCGTGCCGCGGGCGTGACCCAGGCGGTGGAGATCGCGATTCCGGCGAAGCCGGACAAGGCGTTCGCCGTCAAGGAACGGCGCATGCCTGGCATCTACACCGTCGACGCGGTCGCGGTGGACGGTGCGACCGGCAGCATCACCGACCGGCTGGCCTTCGCCGACTGGCCGCTGATGGCCAAGCTCACCAACTGGGGCATCGCATTCCACATGGGATTGCTGTTCGGTCTGCCGAATCAGCTGCTGCTGCTCGCGGCGATGATCGGCCTGATCGTGGTGATCGTGTTCGGCTACCTGATGTGGTGGCGCCGCAGGCCCACTCGCGGTTCCCGTTTCGCACTCGGCCGGGCTCCGCGCCGCGGCGCGTTGCGCGCCACCTCGCCGTGGCTCGCGCTGCCCGTGCTGGCCGCCGCGGTGGTCGTCGGCTGGTTCGTGCCGCTGGTCGGTCTGAGCCTGCTCGCGTTCCTGGCCGTGGATGTCGCGGCCGGGCTCGTCGGACGGCTGCGCGCCACCGCGTCCTGATCCCTTATTGAACACCGCGCCGGGCGGACCACCCCGGCGCGTCACTCAACGGCCTGCTGGTTCGTCATAGGTATGGCCGTCGTCCTGTCGCGCTCGCGACACCCCAGACAACACAAAGGAATTCACAGCACCATGAAGATCACGAAGTTCGCCGTGGCCGCCGCGTTCATGACCGGCGCGGTCGGTATCGCCGCTGGCACGAGCTCGGCCGCCCCGCTCGCCGACGCCGCCCCCGCCGCGATCAACTTCACGACGAACACCACGGAGACCTCCTCGATCGTCTCTATCGACGCGGGCTCGCTCATGGTCGAGGACAACGTCCTGAAGATCAAGGCCGCCGACGGCACCGTCGTCGCGGGAACCCCGCTCACCCTGCGCATCGACGAGTTCGAATTCCCCATCGCCGCAGACATTTCCGGCCGCACCGTCACGATGACCCCGCAGGTGTCCATGGACAAGGCCGTCTACAAGCCGGTCGCGCTGCCCTTCGAGGACAAGGCTCCGTGGAAGAGCGAATACGACAGGGAGAAGGACGCCTGGTCCCGCATGACCAGCACCATCAGCATGGGCGCGAGCATCGCCACGCTGGCAGGCGCCCTCGGTGGCGCGGCCGTCGGCTGCGTGCTCGGCGGCATCGTCGGCGGCGTCGCGATCGGCGGCACCATCGTCGGACTCCTCGGACCCTTCCTGCCCGCCGCCGCCGTCGGCTGCCTCGCGGGCGCGGTGGTGATGGGCCCGATCGGCGCCCTCGCGGGCCAGATCTTCATCACCGCACCGGTGGCGATCGGCGCGGCCATCCAGTACTTCACCACCATCAACTCGCCGTTCAACGCGGCCAAGTGAGCTGCTGAGAACACCCCCTTTCACCTGCGCGAACCCCGTTCGGCCGACGGCCGGGCGGGGTTCGCCGCGTCCTGGCCGCCCTGTTTGTCGGCCGCGGCCCTGGTTCCTGACCCGATTCACTCCGGCGGGGTCGGCTGGTCTTCGGTGCGGGCGGGTTCCGTGGGCTTGACCGGACGCAGCAGGACCCAGGTGAGGAAGGCCAGGGCGACGGCGATCATGCCTATGCCTGCCCAGAGGTTGACGTTGATGCCGCCGGTCTTGGCCTCCTCGGCGGCGGTGTCGTGGACCAGACCGGTGATCACCAGGACCACGCCGTAGCAGCCGAGCAGGGCCCCGACGATGGTGCGGATATCGAACAGCATGAGCGGTCTTCCTTATCCGACGAGGAGATTCAGGGCGATGACGAGCACCAGGGCGATCCCCGCGAGCAGGACGGGGCGCTGGTACCAGGGCAGCGTGTCGGCCTCCGGGTCGGTGCGCATGGACGCGGGCGTCTCCGAGTAGACCAAGCCGACGAGGTCGGCCGCGGGTTTCGGCTGGGTCACCTGGGTGACCGCGACGCTGACCAGGATGTCGACTACGAACGCCGTGCCCGCGGCCACGAAACTCGCTCCCTGACCGGACAATTCGAAGACTCCGGCCTCGTGCATGAGGAAAATGACGATGGCCGAACCGGTTCCGGCGACCAACCCCATCCAGCCCGCGGTGGGCGTCATGCGCTTCCAGAACATGCCGAGGATGAATGTGGCGAACAGCGGCGCGTTGAAGAAGCTGAACAGCGTCTGCAGGTAGTCCATCATGTTGCTGAAACTGCTCGCGATGAACGCCGTGAAGATGGCCGCGACCGTGGCGCCGACGGTGGCGACACGGCCTACGGTCAGGTAGTACCCGTCGGAGCGGTCCCTGATCACGTACTGCTGCCACAGGTCGAAGCTGAAGACGGTGTTGAACGCCGAGACATTGGCGGCCATGCCCGCCATGAACGCCGCGAGCAGACCCGCGAGCCCGACGCCCAACAGGCCGTTGGGCAGCACGTCTTTCATCAGATAGAGCAGCGCTTGGTTGTAGGTGACGTCGTCGGTGTAGTCCGGATCGGCCGTCACCGCCTGCTTGTACTCGGCCATCTGCGGCACCAGCACCGCGCTGATCATGCCGGGGATGACGACGATCAACGGAATGAACATCTTCGGGTAGGCGCCGATGATCGGGGTGCGCCGGGCCGCGGAGATGGAGTGCGTCGCCAGAGCCCTTTGAACCTCGACAAAATTGGTCGTCCAGTATCCGAAGGAGAGCACGAAGCCGAGGCCGAACACGATGCCGAGCACCGAGAGGAAGTCGTTGCCGAACCCGCTCAGCGCGTTGCCCGGCCACGACTCCAGTTGTTCCGCGCCGCCGGGTGACGCGGCCACCTTGTCCTGCAACCCATCCCAGCCGCCGACCTTGTGCAGGCCGACCAGGGTGAGCGGCAGCAGCGCCGCCACGATGACGAAGAACTGCAGCACCTCGTTGTAGATGGCGGCCGACAGCCCGCCGAGGGTGATATAGGACAGCACGATCACCGCCGCCACGATCACCGACACCCAGAGCGGCCAGCCGAGCAGCACGTTGACGATGGAGCCGAGTAGATAGAGGTTCACCCCGGCGATGAGGATCTGGGCTGTCGCGAAGCTGAGCGCGTTCACCAGGTGCGCGCCGGTGCCGAAACGCCTGCGCATGAACTCCGGCACGCTGCGCACCTTGGAGCCGTAGTAGAACGGCATCATCACCACGCCGAGGAACAGCATGGCGGGCACCGCGCCGATCCAGAAGTAGTGGAAGGTCGGGAAGCCGTACTCGGCACCGTTGGCCGACATGCCCATGATCTCGACCGCGCCGAGGTTGGCCGAGATGAACGCGAGACCGGTGACCCACGCGGGCAGCGAACGTCCGGACAGGAAGAAGTCGATGCTGGACGACACCCGCTGCCTGGCCAGCAGACCGATGCCGAGCACGAACACGAAATACAGGGCTACCAGGGCATAGTCGACGGGTTCCGCGTCCAGCCGCAGGGTCGTGGCCGCGTCGAGACGCAGCGACGTCGCGCCGAAAGGGTCGCCAGCGTGCGGCCGAACGGCGCTGAGGAAAGATGGATCGGCAAGCGGCACAGCGTCGTCCCTCCTGGCGTGAAACCGGGCGTCGAGCTAGGTCCTGCGTCGTGCGGTGTCCGTGACATCCACTGTGCGTGATTGTGCAGCACCGGTGGGGCACATTCGCGCACAAAATCTGGACGGTTGCTCAGCGAGTCCATCGGTCCGAGGATTCGCCGGAGCTCGAATCTCCCGAGCGCGGCGCTCAGGATTCCCGGCGCGCTCCGTCGGCCGGAACCACGGCGAACGTGCGCGGCTCGGGAAAGCCCGAGCGGGCGAACCGGTCGCCGACCGCGGCGGCCACCGCTTCGGTCCGCTCGCGGTCGACGAGCGCGATGGCGCTGCCGCCGAAGCCGCCGCCGACCATCCGCGCCCCGTGCGCGCCCGCGTCGAGAGCGGCCGCCACCGCCGTGTCGAGCGCGGCCGTCGAGACCTCGAAATCGTCGCGCAGCGAGGCGTGACCCGCGACCAGGATCGGCGCGATCTCGCGCGGATCCGCACCTCGCCGCAATTTCTCGGCAACCGCGACGACGCGGGCGTTCTCGGTGACCACGTGTCGCGCCCTGCGCCGGGTGACCGGGTCCGCGATCCGCACCAGGTCCGCCTCCGCGTCGACGTCGCGCAGCGCGCGGACACCGAGTTCGGCCGCCGCCGCTTCGCACTGCGCACGCCGCAGCGCGTAGCCGCCGTCCACCAGTTCGTGCGGCTGCCCGGTATCGATGACAAGGAGCTCGAGACCGAATGCGGCCAGGTCGAACGGGATCTGCTCGTAGCCTGCGGCGCCCGCGATGAAGCGGCGCACGTCGAGGAACAGCGCGTGCCCGGCGGTGCACAGCACGGCGGCCGACTGGTCGAGCACGCCCGTCGGGGCGCCCGCGTAGTCGTTCTCGGCAGCGCGGGCGATGTCGATCAGTTCGCGGTCGACGACGCTGGGCGCGCACAGATCACGCAGCGCGATCGCCACCGAACACGACAGCGCCGCCGAGCTCGACAGGCCTGCGCCGATCGGCACCGCGCCGTCGAGTTCCAGCACCAGACCGGGAACGGAATGCCCGCGCCGCACGAACTCGGCGACCACGCCCACCGGATATCGCGCCCAGCCCGGCAGCCGATCCCGCGCCGCGGCGAGCTCGCCGGTCCCGACCCGCACCGCTTCCCCCGGCCGCTGCCGTGACTCGACGCGGACGAGTCCGTCGGCGGTCGTCTCGGCCGCGCACCGTGTCACCAGGGGCAGCGCGATGGGCAGCACGAAACCGTCGTTGTAGTCGGTGTGCTCGCCGATGATGTTCACCCGGCCGGGCGCCACCCATGTCCGCACTGTTGCCTCGCTCTGTCGACTCGGAGCTCGCCCGTCGCGCCACACGTTACGAGACGTACCGCCCCAGCATCGCTTCCGGCCGGTGCGGGTGCGCGATTCGCAATCGTGCCGCACAGTCGAATTCGAAGCCACTATCAGGATGCAAAAGAGGCCGATAGTTTCGGGAGGGACACTATGATTCACAACACCCCACGCGGCGGCCTGCTCGGGCCGCAGTGGATCGATCGACTACTCCCGCCCTGGGCAGGCCGGAGCGTGACAACCGGCAGACCCCCGGGCGCCACTGACGATCGAGATCGGCGCGGCGACAGGGGTGAGCCCGACAGCGATGTCGGCCTTCGATGCGGCCCTGCGCGAGTTGGGAGTGGGTGATGCGAACTTGATTCGCCTGTCGTCGGTGATACCGCCGCGCGCCGTGCTCGAGCGCACCGCCCGAGTCCGCGAGCCGATCGCATGGGGTGATCGGCTCTCCTGTGTCGACGCCGCGCGGCACAGCTACTACGTGGGCTTCACCCTCGTTGCGCCAAGTGCACGACAAGGGGCTGCCTTCCATGCCATGATCAAATCAGTTGTCCAGATTTTGGTGGCCGAGCGCGCCGCGGTCGGCTGGGACATCTGCTCGTACAACAACACTCAGCTCTCGTTCGCCGACAGTATCCGCGCGGTGCTCGATGAGCAGACCGACGTCGAAGTCGCGGTGGAGGATTCACAGACGCACTACGCCGCACAGTTCACCAGGGACGGAGCGACCAAGGGGGGCTGATGGCATCCAGCGAAGAGCAGGCGAGCGACCGCGGCTACTGTACTGGAAACATCTGGTGCGTAGCGCTTCTAGGGGGTTGGACGGCGCTGATCTCGGTGCCGCTGGTGTTCGAGTCCCGTGTCCTCACCCTGTTGACGATGCTGGCGGTGGTCGCGGGGGCGCTCACCATGGTCGGCATCGGGCTGCGGCGCCATCGCCCCGCCCAGCCGCTGCCCTGGTACCTGCTGTCACTGTCGGCGGTGCTCTTCGCGCTCGGTACCACGCTGCGCGATTTCACCGACGACTCGATCAGCCCGCTCGACGACATCTGCACGCTGGCCGGGTATCTGGCCATCGGGGTGGCCGCCACGGTATGGCTGCGGCCCCGGCAGGTGCGCGGCAACTACGACCTGCTGCTGGACTCGGCGCTGATCGGGCTCGGCGCGCTGCTGGCCTCGTGGACCTTTCTCATCTCCCCGATCCTGCAATCGCGCGCGGCCACCACGACCACGCTGGTCGCGGCCGCCTATCCGATCCTCGACGCCCTGCTGCTGACCCTGGTCGCTCATTCGGTCGCCACGGCCACCCGCTCGGAGACGTCTCTGCGACTGCTGCACCTGGCCATGGTCGCCGTGCTGGTCGGCAATCTCGGCTACAGCCTGGAGACCGCGGGCACCGCGACGATAGGGCACGAAGTGCTGCTCATGCCGCTGCTGATCGCCTACGCCACGGTCGGTATCGCCGCGCTGCACCCCACCATGGCGAGCCTGGGCGCACCGCGCCAGATCCATCCGCACCATTCCCGGCAGCGCGCCTGCGCCATCGCGGTGGCGCTGATCGTGGCCTCGCTGGTGCCGGTGGTCGGCTCCAGCCTCGGCACGGTGGACAGGGTGGCGGTGTCCTCGCTGCTCGCGCTGCTGCTCATCGGCGTGCTGGTGCGCAGCGAACGGGCCATCCAGCGCAGCGCGCGCAGCGAGCGACGGGCTCAGTACCAGGCCGACCACGACGTGCTCACCGGCCTGCTCAACCGGTCGGCCCTGCTCCGGGTGCTCAACCGCAACAGCGCGCACTGGCGCGATCAGCCGTTGTGCCTGCTGTTCATCGACCTGGACGGCTTCAAGATGGTCAACGACAGCTACGGTCACGCCGTCGGCGACGAGTTGATCGCCAACGCCGCCTCCCGGATCCGGCGGGTGGTGCGCCGCGACGACGCGGTCGCCCGATACGGCGGCGACGAGTTCGTGGTGCTTGCTCCGCTGAACAAGCAAGGCGCGGCCGTGCTCGCCGAACGACTACTCGGGGCCTTCGTCCGCCCCTTCGAACTCAGCGCTGGCGAAGTGCCGATCACCGCGAGCGTCGGCATCGCGTGCGACAGTCCACGCGGCCCCGAGGCCACCGTCTACGACCTGATCCGAGACGCGGATTCGGCGATGTACCACGCCAAGGAGTACTCGCTCGGCTACGCCTTCCACGACGATCTGCGACACCCGCACCTGCCCGCGGGCCGCCCCGCCGCCGACAACCGATCCCGGACCTGGCGCTCCAACGCCGAGAGCACCGCGGTCTGACACGGGCACCACGCCTGACACAGCACCCTGGTCCGACAGAGCACCCCGATCCGATGCCGCGACCGTCGAGCAACCGCGCACCGCAGCACGATCCGGCACCGCCGAGCGACCCGCGCCGGGACGAGCCGGGCTCAGTCGGTCAGTTCCTCCAGCAGCCGCTTGGCCTCCTCGAGCTCGGCCCGCAACTGCTCGACCTTCGCCAGCTGCGCGCCCCGCGCCGCCTCGAGCACTCCGGAGACCACCTCGGCCACCTCCGGGTGCAGGATCTTGGCCGCCTGCGCGACCGCCGAACTGTTCACCGGGAGTCCACGCACCGAGCGCTTCTTGCCGTTGACCACCTCGACCGTCCACTCGCCGTCGGCCGTTCCGGACAGCGTCACAGTGACCTCGGCCGCCTTCGGCTTGCGCGGGGTCGCCTTGGCGGCCTTCGCCGCGGCAGCAGGCTTGGGCGCCGCGGCCGGACCGCTCGATTCCGCCACTGGCACAACGGGTTTCGGGGCGGGGGCGGCCGGAGCGGGGCTGACGGTCGGCGCCGGAGCGCTCGTCGTGGTCGACGGCTGGGTCACAGTGGAGTCCTTCCTGGTTGTCGACTTCGGCTGGCTGGATGGTGCGGTCGCCGCCTTGTCCCGCAGCGGCTTGGTCAACGTCACTTCGGTCGGAGAGAAGGACAGTACATCCTTCGAACCGGTCGGCCGCACCTGCAGGAAGTCGCCGTCGGACGGATCTCCGAGGGCGACCACCTTTCCCGAACGCCCCTCCGGCACACCGACGGCAGCGGCGGTGAACCAGACCATGGGCGGGCGACCACTCGCTATCTCCGCGGCGATCTGCTCGATCTCGGTGTCGGACAACGGCTTGAGCTTGGTTCTTGGCGACGGCATTGGGGCACTCCGAGCGGTCTTCGTTGGTGTCTGCGTGCACAGATGATGCCGCACGCCACCGACAGATTCACACGGCGTCGCGAATTCGCGCCGCCCGACCCCGGCTCACGGATCACAGCAAACGCGGGGCTACAGACGGTGCTACGTTGTGCGGCGCGCCGATTCGGGCGCTTGGAGGGCGGGGAACCAGATGTCGGTGAGCACCTCGGCGGCTTGGTCGGCGTCGACATCGATGGTGCCCTGCATCGCCCATCGGGTGAAGAACCGTTCCAGTTGCGCGACAAGCAGTTCCACGCGCAGCCGCGCCTCGTCCTTGCGCTCGGCGGGCCAGCGGGCCAGGTACGAGGTCATCGCGTTGGGCAGAGCCGCGATGCCCTGCCTGGCGATCTCGCGGAACTCCGGTTCCAGCGTGGTCGCCTCGTCCCAGGCGGGCAGCAGGTCCTTGTACTCGTGGAACCAGGCGATGGCCCTGGTCATCCAGCCGACGAAGGCCTCGCGCGTGCCGACATCGAGCACCCGGTCCAGATCCTCGTAGAAGTGCAGCGCGGTGGGCGCGGTGGCTTGCGCGGCGATCGCGCGCAGGATGTCCAGCTTGCCGGTGAAGTGCAGGTAGAAGGTGGCGCGGCTGCACCCGACGGCGGCGGCGATCTCCTCGACCCGCACCGCCGCGTACCCGTTGGCGCCGAACAGCGTCTTGGCGGCCTCCAGCAGTTTGGCCCTGGTCTGCAGCTTCTGTTCATCGCGCAGGCTCAGCCCTGCTGGGTTCGACTTGGTCGGCATGGTGAACGGTAACTCCGTCTCGTCGGGGCTTCCAGTAGACATACTGTCACTTACTAGACAGCCAGTCTAGCGAGTGTTAATTTGTTGCCTACGTCACTGCGGTGACGAACGGCTCCCGCGGTGTTCGCGGCCACCTCCCCGCGCCCACCGACGCCGGCAGCTCGAGACGAGGACATCGACTTTGACTCCACAACAACTCCCCCGGGTATGCGTCATCGGCGCAGGGCCGTCGGGGATCACTGCCGCCAAACGCCTGCAAGATCACGGCATTCCGTTCGACTGTTTCGAGGCGAGCGACGAGGTCGGCGGCAACTGGTATTTCAAGAACCCGAACGGAATGTCGGCCTGCTACCAGAGCCTGCACATCGATACATCCAAGTGGCGCTTGGCTTTCGAGGACTATCCGGTTCCCGCGGAGTGGCCCGATTTCCCGCACCACTCGCAGCTGTTCGAGTACTTCAAGAACTACGTCGACCACTTCGGCCTGCGTGACAAGATCCTTTTCGACACCTTGGTCACCGCGGCCGAACGACAGCCCGACGGGCGCTGGCTGGTGACCGCCTCCGACGGCCGCACCCGCGCCTACGACGCACTACTGGTGTGCAACGGCCACCACTGGGATCCCCGGTTGCCGGACTACCCGGGCGAATTCGACGGCGTGCTCATGCACAGCCACGCCTACAACGATCCGTTCGACCCGGTCGACATGCGCGGCAAACGCGTGATCGTCGTCGGGATGGGCAATTCCGGGCTCGACATCGCCTCCGAGCTGTCCCAGCGCTTCCTCGCGGCGCGGCTGACGGTCTCGGCCAGGCGCGGCGTGTGGGTGCTGCCGAAGTACGTGCACGGCAAAGTGGGCGACAAACAGAGTGCGCCGCCGTGGATTCCACGCAAGCTCGCGCTGAAGCTGAAGCAGCGCTTCGTCCGCAAGTTCCGCGGCGACATGGAGTTCTACGGCCTGCCAGCGCCCGATCACAAACCCTTCGAGGCGCATCCCTCGGCCAGCGAGGAATTCCTGCACCGCGCGGGCTGCGGCGACATCGCGTTCAAGCCGGCGATCACCGCGCTGGAGGGGCCGCGCGTGCGCTTCGCCGACGGCAGCGTGGAAGAGGCCGACGTGATCGTCTGCGCCACCGGCTATCACATCAGCTTCCCGTTCTTCGCCGACCCGGAACTGGTGCCGGACAACCGGAATCGGCTGCCGCTGTTCAAGCAGATGATGAAACCCGGCATCGACAATCTCTTCTATCTCGGCCTCGCCCAGCCGCTCCCGACGCTGGTCAACTTCGCCGAACAGCAGAGCAAGCTGGTCGCGGCGTACCTGACGGGCCGTTATCTACCGCCGGATCCGGACGGGATGCGCGAGGACATCCGCACCGCCGAGGCCGCGCGCACGGGGCGCTACTACGACTCCCCGCGCCACACGATCCAGGTCGAGTTCGAGGCGTACGTGCGCGATATGAAGCGGGAGATGGTCAGGGGCGCCAAGCGCGCGGCCGCGGCCGGTCACGCACTGCCGGTGCCTGCTCGAGCGCTGGAACGGGTGTGAGGCCATGACGAACATCTCGGGATCCTGCGCCGAACGCTTCGACGGCGTGCGGCAGGAGCTGGAGCGTCAGCTGGCCTCCGGCGCCGAGCTCGGCGCGTCGGTCTGCGTGACCGTCGACGGCGAGCCGGTGGTCGACCTGTGGGGCGGGCACCTGGACGAGGACCGCACCGTGCCGTGGCAGCGCGACACCCTCGTGAACGTCTTCTCCATCAGCAAGACCATGGCCGCGCTGTGCGCGCTGCTGCTTGTCGATCGCGGCGAGCTGGACGTGCACCAGAAGGTCGCGCACTACTGGCCGGAATTCGGCGCGAACGGCAAGGGCGACATCGAGATTCGGCACATCCTCGGGCACACCTCCGGCGTGTCGGGATGGCAGCCACCGATCGGCTTGGCCGACATCTACGACGCGCGCGCGGCCGCCGCGCGCCTGGCCGCCCAGCCGCCGTGGTGGGAGCCGGGCACCGCCTCGGGCTATCACGCGCTCAACTACGGGCACCTGGTCGGTGAGGTGGTCCATCGCGTCACCGGGCGCAGTCTCGGCCGCTTCTTCGCCGAGGAACTCGCCGGGCCGCTGGGCGCCGACTTCCACATCGGCACCGGCCCCGAGCACCGCCCGCGCGTCGCGCCGCTGATTCCGCCGCCTGCCTTGCAGTTCGACATGTCGGCGCTGGACCAGGACAGCATTCTGGTCAAGACCCTCACGAGCCCGCTGCTCGACGTCGCCGAGACCGCCACCGCCGGGTGGCAGGAGGCCGAGATCGGCGCGGTCAACGGTCACGGCAACGCACGCTCGGTGGCGCGGGTGCAGTCGGTGGTGTCCTGCGGCGGCACGCTGGACGGACGGAAACTGTTGTCGGACAAGACCATCGACCTGATCTTCGAGCAGCAGTCCGACGGCGTCGACCAGGCGTTGCTCGTGCCGCTGCGCTTCGGCATCGGCTACGGTCTGCCGCAACCGCAGACCGCGCCCGCGGTGCCGGAGGGCCGGGTCTGCTGGTGGGCCGGGTACGGCGGGGCGATCGTCGTGAACGATCTGGACCACCGTCTCACTTTCGCCTACACCATGAACAAGATGGAGCCGGGCATCATGGGCTCGGCCCGCGCCGACGCCTACTTGCGCGCCACCTACGCGGCCGTGCGGGAGGTGGCGGCATGACCCGCCGCGCCACGATGCGGGCGCTCCAGCTGACCGGGCCCGGCACGCTGGAGTTGCGGGAGGTGCCGGTGCCGTCGATCGGGCCCGACGATCTGCTGCTGCGGGTCGGCGCGGCGGGCATCTGCCATTCGGATCTGCACGTACTGGAGATTCCGTTCCGGCTGCGCGATGATCCGCTGACGCTCGGCCACGAGGTCGCGGGCACCGTCGTCGAGATCGGCGAACGGGTGACGGGCCGGGAGGCAGGCGACCGCGGTGTCGTCTACCTGTGCTGGTCGTGCGGCGTGTGCCGGGAATGCGTGCGCGGCAACGAGAACGTCTGCCTGGCCGCGGGTCGCGCGGCGATGCCGCCGTGTCCCGGGCTCGGTCCCGACGGCGGCATGGCGGAGTACATCCGTGTCCCCGCGACGTCGTTCGTGCCGATCGGCGAGTTGGACTTCGCCCAGGCCGCGCCGCTCGCCGACGCGGCGCTGACGAGCTATCACGCGATCGACGGCGCGCGCGACCAGCTGCGGCCGGGCGCGACGGCCGTCGTCATCGGGGTCGGCGGGCTCGGTCATGTCGCGGTACAGATCCTCGCCGCCACCACCGCGGCGCGGGTGCTCGCGGTGGACGTCGGCGCGGACAAGCTCGCCGTGGCGAGCGCGTGCGGCGCCGACGAAGGACTGCTCGCCGACGCCGGGACCGCCGCGGCGATCCTCGAGCGGACCGGCGGACGCGGCGCGGACGCGGTGTTCGACTTCGTCGGCGTCGAGCAGACCGCGCGCCTCGCGGTCGAGTGTGTCGCGCCCAACGGCGCGTACCGGATGGTCGGGCTCGGCGGCGGCGCGCCGGAACTCACCGCGGCGCCCGCGGGCGGACCCGGCTGGCCGTGGGGAGCCACGGTGCGAAAGTCCTACGGCGGCACCAAATCCGATCTGATCGAGTCCGTGGCGCTGGCTCGATCGGGCAGACTCCGGGTCGAGGTCGAGACCTTCGCGCTCGACGACGGCCGCGAAGCGCTCGATCGCCTGGCGGACGGGCGGATCCGCGGGCGAGCGGTACTGATCCCGTGAACCCGAACCGCGCACGAACGACGAGGAACATCGAATGACGAAATCCATGGATCCGCAGGCGCTGGCGGCGACCGTCATCGGGCGGCTCACCGGACCGGGCGGCGCCTTCGAGATGACGGTCGAGAACGTGCTCGGCGCGCCGCTGCCGGTACTGAAGCACCGGGGCCGCGCGCTGCGCGAGGTGCTCGCCGCATCGGCCGCCCTCGGCGACCGCGAATACCTGGTGACCGAGGATCGGCGCCTGTCCTATGCCGAGCACGCGGCCGAGGCGGGCGCGCTGGCCAGGGCGCTGCGCGACCGTTACGGCGTCGGCAAGGGCGATCGCGTCGGCATCCTCGCGGCGAACACGCCCGAGTGGGTGGTGGCGTTCTGGGCCGCGCAGTGCCTCGGCGCGATCGCGGTCGGTTACAACGCGTGGTGGGCGCCGCGCGAGATCGAATACGGCCTCGCGCACACCACACCCTCCGTACTGATCGTGGACGCCAAACGGGCCGCGCAGGTCGCCGACCTCGGCGCCGACGTCCCGGTGCTCACCATGGAACGCGACATCCCGGACCTGGTGGCCGAGTACGCGGTGGGCGAGCTGCCCGATGCCGCCGTCACCGAGGACGACCCGGCCGTCATCCTGTACACCAGCGGCACCAGCGGACGACCCAAGGGCGCGGTGCACACGCACCGGAACCTGCTGGCCGTCATCGACTATCACCGCTTCAACGACGCGCTGGCCGCAGCTTTCGCGGGCGGCGTCGACGACGGCGGGCCCAAAGGGCGACGCTTCCTGCTCACCTCGCCGCTGTTCCACATCGCCAGCCTGCACAATCTGGTGCTGCCGAGGATGGCCACCGGCGACACGGCGGTCATCTACCAGGGCGCGTTCGACGCCGACCGGGTGCTTCGGATGATCGAACGCGAACGCGTCAGCAACTGGGGCGCGATGCCGACCATGGCCACCCGGCTGCTCGAGGTGGACCTCTCCGCCTACGACGTGTCCTCGCTGGCCGCCTTCTCGCTCAACTCCGCGCCCTCCTCGGCCGCGCTGCAACAGCGATTGCGTGAGCAACTGCCTGTCGCGCGCACCGCGCTGGTGACCAGCTACGGCATGACCGAATGCTCGACCGCCGCCACCATCGCCGCCCCCGCCGAGCTCGCCGCGTTCCCCGACACGGTGGGCCGCCCGGTGATCGGGGTGAGCCTGGAGATCCGCGACCCGCTGGGCGAGCCGGTCGGCGAGGGCGTCGAGGGCGAGATCTGGGTGCGCAGCCCCTACGTGATGCTCGGCTACTGGAACGATCCCGAGGCCACCGCGGCGGCCATCACCCCGGATCGCTGGTTGCGCACCGGCGACATCGGCATCGTGGAGGAGGGCAGGCTGCGACTGTCCGGCAGGCGATCGGATCTGATCCTGCGCGGCGGGGAGAACGTCTACCCGACCGAGATCGAGCAGTGCCTCGACGAACACCCGGACGTCAGGGAGAGCGCCGTCGTCGGCGTGCCGGACGCCGATCTGGGTCAGCAGGTCGCCGCACTCGTGGTGGTGGGCGAGAACGCGACGGTCACCGAGGCGGACCTGCGCGCGTTTGCCGGGGAGCGGCTGGCCTACTACAAGGTGCCCGCGCTCTGGCGCCTCACCACCACGCCGCTCACCCGGAACGCGACAGGAAAGGTCGTTCGCGCGGGCATTGCCGAAGCGCTCGCCGACGCGGCGGGGTGACGTCGTCCGGTCCGGCCCTGGGTTCGAGGGCTCGACCCGCCACCATATAGCGGTCTACCTTTGTGGATCAGGCGTGCACGTCGCACGCCTGCACCACTCGCAAGGAGGCGACGTGGCGACTTTCGCGCACCAGGGCCGGACCGTAGTCTTCGATCGGATCGGCAGCGGGCCGCCGATCGTGATGCTGCACAACGCGGGAACGCAGCGACATATCTGGGACGATCAGGTGGCGGTGCTGCGGCGCGACCACGAAGTCTTCGCCCTCGACCTCCCCGGCTACGGCGAATCCGACCAACCGGCCGCGGGCTACCGGCTCGAAGACTATGTGCGCATGCTCGGCGCCTTCCTCGACGCGCACGACCTGTCCGACGTGATCCTGATCGGCAACTGCCTCGGCAGCGCCACCTCGCTCGGCTACGCCATGGCGCATCCGTCGAACGTGCGCGCGCTGGTGCTGGTCAGCCCGCTCACCCGCAACACCGTGCGCAAGGGCGAACAGGCGGGCCTGGCCTGGGCGGACGCCAAGCTCCCGCTGGCGCCGCTGGCCAAGCGGCTCGCGCTGCCCGATCGGGTGGTCTCGCTGATCATTTCCAACCAGCTCGGCGCGCGCGGCAAGCGCCTCGGCCTGCAGCATTCGCGACGGCTCAAGGCGCACTGGGGCGATCGTGGCCGTTTGCAGGCGCTGCACGGTCTCGTGCAGGACTTCCCGTCGTTCCGCGTCCTCGACGAGTTCACCCCGGGGTCCGCCTTCCCGCCGATCTGCACGATCTGGGGCAAGCAGAACCACATCCTCTCGGCCTCGGCGGGCGCCGCGCTGGACCGCACGCTGCATCCGCACACCAATGTGGTGCTCCCCGACTGCGGCCATCTCCCGATGGTGGAGGACCCGACCACGGTGACGACCGTGATCACCGACTTCCTCGCCGCCCCCGAGATCCGCCCGCACGGCGGTCGCCGTCCGCATACCGACGCCTCGCTGCCGCGCAGTTCCTGATCCGGGCGGCCGGACGCGCTCCGGTTCCAGGAACCGCCGGAGCGCGCGGCCGGACCGTTGACGTGCGCTTTTCCCCGGGCACGACCATGCCCGGGGGTATGCTGATCTTGGTGTTTGGCGTTCTATGCCACGGGAACCCGGTCGATAAGCCATCGAGGAAAGGGTTGACGTTCATGTTGCTGCGCCGACTTGCCCGACCGCTACTGGCGACCGCTTTCGTCGCCGACGGGGTCGACACCCTGCTTCATCCCGAACCACGTACGAAGTCCGCCGCGACGCTGGTTCAGCGTGGCGAGCGTTCATTGCCGGACAGCATCGCCGCGAAGCTGCCCGCCGACCCGGCGACCGTCGTGCGGATCAACGCCATCGCGCAGGTTTCGGGCGGGGTCCTGCTCGCGCTCGGCAAGGCGCCGCGCCTCGCCTCGCTCGTGCTCGCGGCCACGGTCGTGCCCGCCACCCTCACCGAACAGGACTTCTGGGCCGAACAGGACCCCGACCGGAAGGCCGCCAAACGCACGGCCTTCCTCAAGGACATGAGCCTGCTCGGCGGGCTGCTGATCGCCAGCGCCGACACCGAGGGCAAGCCGTCGCTCGGCTGGCGCGGCAAGCGCGCGGCGCGCAACGCGGCGGCCACGGTCTCGGCGGCACTGCCCTTCGGCGCCGCCGACAGTTCGACCGGCGAGTCGCTGCGCCAGCACGCGCACGATGTCGCGGTGCGCGCCAGGTCGCTCGGGGACACCGCCGCGACCAGGGGCTCCGAATTCGCCGAGACCGTGCAGACCCACGGACCCGAATGGGCCGCCGCCGCACGGCAGCGCGGCGCGGCGATCGCCGCCGTGGCCAGGGAGCGCGGCGCTGAGCTGGCCGCCGCCGCCCGCGAGCACGGCGCCGAATTCGCCGACGCCGCACGCGGCCACGGCGCGGAGTGGGCCGAGATCGCGAAGGAGCGCGGCGACGGGTTCGGCGACGTCGCGAAGGCGCGCGGCGGCGGGTGGGCCGATTACGCCAAGGGACGCGGGTCGGAGCTCGGCGAGGTCGCGAGGCTGCGCGGGGCCGAGATCGGGGAACTCGCCAAACACCGCGGGGCCGAGTTCGGCGAGGTCGCCAAGCACCGCGGGGCCGAGCTCGGCGAGGCTGCCAGAGTGCTCAGGGCCGAACTCGACGAGGCCACCAAACAACGCCGGTCCGAGCTGGCCGAGCTCGCGAAACACCGCGGGGCCGAGCTGAGCGAGCTCGCCAAACACCGCGGAGCCGAGCTGGGTGAGGCCGCGAAGCAGCGACGCGCCGAGCTGCGGAAGGCCGCCAAGAAGCGCCGGTCCGAGCTGCGCAAGGCCGCCAAGAAGCGCCGGTCCGGGCTGGGCGAGACCGCCAAACACCGGCGCGCGGAGTTCGGCGAGACCGCTAAGCACCGAGGCGCGGAGTTCGGCGAGACCGCCAAGCACCGGGGCGCCGAGCTGAAAGAGGCCGCCAGGCACCGGGGCGCGGAGCTGGGCGAAGCCGCCAGGCACCGGGGCGCCGAATTCACCGAGGCGGCACGGCATCAAGGCGCCGACTGGGCCGCCAAGGCGCGCAAGCAGTGGTGAAGCACACCTAGGCCCTCGAAGTCCCATCCGACGCCTCCGGCCGGACTTCGAGATAGGGCCTGGACTAGCCGAGCGCGGCGTGCCTCGCCGCGCCGGTGGCGATCGGAATGTTTTGGTAGCCACGCAGATTCACCAGTCCGCGCCGGGTAGCACGGCCGGTGTGCCGCAGATCGGGATAGCGGTCGTAGAGGGATTGCAGCGCGATGGCCCCTTCGATCCTGGCCAGGCTCGCGCCGAGGCAGGAATGCACGCCGCTGCCGAAGGCCAGGTGATCTCTGGCGTTGGACCGGGTGATGTCGAAGGTGTCCGGGTCGAGGAACGCGGCAGGATCGCGGTTCGCCGAGCCGAGCAGCAGGGCGACGGTCTCGCCCGCGCGGATCGGTTCGCCCGCGATCTCGCTGTCGCGCAATGCCGTTCGCGTCGTCATCTGCACGGGGCTGTCGTAGCGCAGCATCTCCTCGATCGCGCCGGGCCAGCGGGCCGGTTCGGCGCGCAGCAAGGCCAGCTGGTCGGGATGGTCGCGTAGCAGCACGATGCCGTTGCCGATCAGGTTGACGGTGGTCTCGAATCCCGCGCCCGCGACGAGGGTGGCGGTCGCGAGCAGTTCGCGGTCGGTGAGTTCGCCGCCGGTGGCGAGGTCGCTGAGGATATCGTCGCCGGGCGTGCGGCGCAGCCGTTCGATGTGCCCGACCAGGAAGTCCTGGCTGTCGCGCAGTGCGGCGACGGCCGAACGGAACTGCGCCCAGGAGATGGCGATGTCCAGCAATGGCGAGCCCGCGTTGCCGTACTCCAGCATGTCGTCGCGTTTGGCGGCGGGGATGCCGAGTATCTCGCTGATGATCGCGATCGGCAGCAGCAGCGCGAAATCGCTTATAAGGTCTGCGTTTTCGTGTCCGGCCAGACCGTCGAGCAATTCCTCGGTCACCTCGCGCACCCGGTCGCGCAGTCGACTCACCGCGCGCGGGGTGAACGCACCGGCGACCAGCTTGCGGTAGCGCGTGTGCCCGGGCGGGTCGACCATCAGCATGGACGGCGGCTCCACCGGGCTCGCCAACCGCAGATCCGTGGCGCGGATCAGCCGTTTCAACGGCGTGGGTAGGTTGAGTGCCTCCGGCGGCGAGGTGCCGAAGTTCTTGTCGCGCAAAATGTTCCGGCAGACCTCGTGGTCGGCGGAGGCCAGGATGTACGGCGTGCGGACGATCCTGCCCTCGGCACGGATGCGCGCGCCGAACGGATAGGGGTTCTCCCGTGCGTACGGATCGGTCAGCAGTTGCGCCAACGGTTCGCCACGGCGCGCCAGTACGCGCAGCGACATCGTGGGCACTCCGCTCAACGCCGCCCATCGAATCCAGGTCTTCATGTCGGCTCCCCCCGTCTCGTTGGAGTTCCTCCACGTTACGACCGCGTCACACCGCGCACATCCCACCGCAGTCGCAAAAGCGGCTCCTACCTCGGTATAGGCGGCCGATTTCGGCCTGGCGGGCCCGCCGCTCGATTGCCACGTCGACGACGTTTGTTGCGCGCTACTGGCGCCGAGCGGAAATCTGTGCGACCGTTTCGCCAACCCCAGTCGTCAGATTGTGAGCGCCCCCGTGGATCTCGATCGTCTCGACCAGCACCCAGCCGATCCCGACCTGCCACTGATCGGCCGACTCAGCAACCCGCGACTCAGCCGACTCGTCCGCATCAGCGTCGGCCTGTCACCCGAATCGCTCGATCTGCTCACGAGCCTCGCCGAACGACTGCGCACGGCCGAGCGGGCTTTGCCCGATCCCGCGTTCCTCTGAGGGCGCACCTCGGCGCGGATTGTCCGCACCCCGCACAGTTCCTCTCACGCGTCTCACGACGTCTGTGCCTGTGAGAAGTGTGCAGGCACAGGCGTAATGAGACTTGCGTGCAGGGGTGTTTCGAAGCACGGTCCGTCACGCGCGGCCGACCATGCGCGCGCCCGGCACAGTGCCTCCCACCCACCTTGCGCACACCCCACAATGGCTGCGCGTATGTGGGACGTGCGCAAGGGGTGTGGACGGGGTCGCGGCGGATTACGTGCGGTGGCTGACGATGTGCGCCAAGTCGTGCAGACGGTGGGCGCGGGCGATCTCGGCGGGGGTGAACGGTTCGTCGGCGCGGAGGAAGCTCAGGGGTCGCTCCGGCTCGTTCGGCAGTTCGAGCATCGTGCCCTCGGCGGGCTCGTCCTCGGTCGTCCCCGAAGACAGGTACCTGGCCCCGAGCAATTCGGCGATGGCCAGCGGTAATTCGTCGGGGTCGGCGACAACGCGGGCGGCGACGGCCAGCGCCTTGGTCTGTCCGTCGATGAGCGTGAGCGCGGACGCGGGCCACACCCGCACCTTCACGCCGCCCGCCTTGGTCACGGCCGTGGTGAGCGCGTGCGGGGTGACGTCGACCGGCGTGGCGACCACTAGTTCGTCCAGCACACCGGATTCCAGGTGGTGCACGTGCACGGTGAGGATGTTCGCGTCGCGGTCGGCGAGATGCGCGGCCAGCGCCTCCAGCTGGCCGGGCCGGTCGTCGACGTGCACGCGTATCCGCCACAGCGCAGGCGCCCGATCGGCACGGTCGCGGTCGCGCAATTCCGGGCCGTGCAGCCACGAGCCGAGAAACCGCATGGCCGAAGGCTCCACCACCCAGATCACCAGGATCGTGGTGGTGATCGTCAACAGCAGCACCGTCACCAGATACGGCGGATGAAGACGGATCACCAGTGCGTGCAACACCAGTTCCACCGGAAAGACAGCGGCCAGCTTGGCCAGCGCCAAACGGGTCCGTCGCGGATGCGGCAACCGGCCGCACACATCGCACGCCAAAGCGTGCACCGGGGGTCGAGCTGCGGTCGGCCTCATGCCCCGACGATCTTGGTGAAAGATTTCCTTTCCCGTGCGCATCTGTAACGCAGGCGTGAAACCTCACGGCAAACACCCTGAGCTGCAAGAACATTCACGGTGATACCGCACACATCCCCCCGCGAACCGTGGGCAACCGCACACCACAGGAAGCTTTCCGAACACCGCCGACAGTATTCACACGACCGCCACCGCAAGACCACGCATGGAATCGTCGACCGCCGGCGCTGAACCACACCGGCGGCCGATGCTCGCCCTGACGTCGCTTACTTTGCGGGCGGCGTGAACGGCTGGTTGATCGTGCTGAAGTACTGGATGGCCGCGCCCACCGCGACCGGTGCTGTCACGAAGATTTGCCCAGCGAGGGTTCCGAGTGCGCCGACGGCGATGATGCCGCCCGCGCAGCCAACGGCGGCGGCGGGGATGAAGGGGCCGAACAAGCCGAGGATGGTGGCGGAGGCGACGGTGGCGCCGACGATGCCGCCGAGTAGGCAGCCGACGGCCCCGCCGCCGATGCCGCCGACCAGGGTGCCGATGGTGACGCCCATGGCGATGGTGCTGGCCATGCGCCCCCAGGCCGCCTGTTCACGCTCGTATTCGTTCTTCCACGGCGCCTTGTCCTCGAAGGGCAGAGCCACCGGCTTGTAGACGGCCCTGTCCATGGACAGCTGCGGGGTCAGGGTCGCGGTGCGGCCGGAAATGGCTGCGGCGATGGGGAATTCGAAATCATCGAGGCGGAACTTCAGCGGGGTGCCCGCCACCAGCGTGCCGTCGGCGGCCTCGATCTTCAGTGCGTCGTCCTCGACCACCAGCGAACCCGCGTCGATCTCGATGATCGAGGCGGTGTCGGTGGCGCGGGCCGTGAAGCCGATCGCCTCTCCCTCGGATGGTTGCGCCGTGGCCGTGCCCGCCACGATGGACAGCGCGGCCATGACCAGGGCGGTCGGTGCGGCCAGCTTCCTCAACAGCATTGATCCTCATCCCAGATACCGGCCGTGCGGTTTCACGGCCACATCGCATGCTAGGGACAACAGTTGCCCATAGCATGCCGAGCGCGGGTCGCACCCCGGCATCCACCATCGAAGAGCTCAGATCACATAGGGAATCAACGCTTTTCGCTCGGCCGGGTAGTCGGCGAACTTCTCCCGGTACCACCGATGCGTCGCGAAGGCGCGCGGCACCAAGTTGCCCGCGGTGATCAGGAAGATCACCAATCCGGCCAGCGACCAGGTCAGCAGCGCGAACCCGGCCCACGCGATCAGCTCACCGAGATACGCAGGACTGCTCACGAAACGGAAGCCTCCGCCGTAGGGAATCCGGTACTCGGCAGAGCCGGGATCGTTCTTGTCGCGCAGGTTGCGCACGATCGCCTCGGATCGCACCAGCAGCCCGAACCCGCACAGGTAGACGACCAGGCCGATCAGGAAACGCGGGTCGGTGAGCCAATCGACGCCGTACTGGTTCTTGAAGTCGTGACTGAAGAACGCGCCGTTGAGGTAGCCGTGCAGCGAGGTCACGAAGACGCCCGCGGCCAGCACCGAGATGTTGAAGCTGCTGCGCTTGCCGGGCACCTGCCGGATGGAGAGCGGGAAGAACCAGCCGCGGTTGCCGTAATGCAGCAACCAAATGCACGCCAGCACAAGCGGAGTCGGCTCGAACCGGTCCGGACCGCTCAGATAGAACACCGCGAACACGACGGTGGCGGGCAACTCCATGAGCCACCAGCCCAGCTTGGGATCGAGATTGAAGCCGACCTTCGTCGAGGCGAACCGGCCGTACGGACTCTGCGCGAACAGACCGCCGACCAGCACGAAAGCGGCGAAGGCGAAGGCGATCGCGAGCACGGTGTCGTAGGTGGCGTTCCCGGTGTACCAGTCCATCGAGATCCTTTGTCGAATGGGGCGCCGCGTGCGTCGAACAGTTCGGCGGCGCCGAAATTAGAACATGTTCTACCATGGATCCGAGCAGTGGCCACGACTATGGAGGACCCTCATGCCGCTGGACCCGACCGCCGAACATCTGCTGGCGGCCGTTCAGGCATCCCCGCGCGCCGTCGCGGCGCACGACAAGACCGCCTGGGTGGACCTCTTCGCCGACGACGCCGCGGTGCACGACCCGGTCGGCTCGCGCGCGCACGCCGGCCGCGACGCGATCACTCGGTTCTACGACACCTTCATCGGGCCGAACTCCATCGCGTTCCGCGTAGACCGCGACCTGGTCGCCGGGCAGACGGTGGTCAGGGATCTGCACATCGAGACGACCATGTCGACCGGCGCGACGGTCACCGTGCCGATGCACCTGCGCTACGACCTGGTCGACACCGGCGGCGGCTGGCGAATCGCTCGCCTCGCCGCGCACTGGGAGCTGGCGGTGATGATCGCGCGCCTGCTGCGCACGGGCGTGCCGGGTCTCCTCGCGGGCGCGAAGCTCGGTCCGCAACTGATCGCGAATCTCGGCGTCGGCGGCGCGGTGGGCATGCTGCGGGCGCTGCGGAGCGTGGGCGGGCCCGGCAAACGCGCCGCGCGCCAACTGTTCGACGCCGCGGCGGGGACCGATATCGGCCGCGTGCGCGCGCTGCTCGGCGAGCACGCGGTGGTGGAACTGCCCGCGGGCAACCCGATCTCGGTGGAGGAGTTCACCAATCGCGCGCGCACCATGCGGTGGGACAAGATGATCGCCGCCGGCCGCACCGTCAGCGCGAGCGTGCGGCTCGGCGAATCGCACGGCGTGGCCTTCGTGGAATTCGCGGCGAGCAGTCCGAGGATCGTCGGCGTGACGGTCTTTCTCGACGCGAATCTATAGGCCGCTCGCGGCCTGGACGCCCCAGACCGCCCGCGCACCCGAATCGCCGACCCGGTAGCACTGCACGCCAGCGGCGATGCCGACGACGAGCGCAAGGATCGCCAGCAGCGCCGCCGGTGCGCGGCCGACGGATCCACCGCGCAGTTCGACCACGTGCGCGGCGACCAGCAGCAACGCGACGACCAGCAAGGCCACCGCGAAATAGACCGTGACGCGCCCCAGGTCGATATGGGTCCGCAGCGCCTCGCTCGGAGCGGGGAATCGCTCGGCAAGCGTCTCCCCCGCGTCCGCGGTGATCGGCGTGAGCACCACGCCGACGACAGCGAGGGCCGCGACGAGCCAGATCAACCGCCGCCGCACCGCGGGCACGGCCGCCGCCAGCACGAGCAGCAACGCCGTCAGCGGCACGAGCACGACCACCCCGTGCACCAGAAGCACGTGCGCGGGCAATCCGTTGATGGTCGACATGAGGCGCTCTCCTCGGTGTGTGGCGGCGGCTCCCGATCAGTGTCACCCGTTCCCACGAATCGCGTGGGCCGATGGTTCACAGACCGGCGACGCCGCGCGCGGTGGGAAGAATTTCGGCCACACAGGTTGTCTCCCGCGCCAATTAACCTGCCGAGCTCCGCCGGTTACGTTGAGTGGGACCGCCGCGCCGGAATTCCCGGGTCGAATCCGCCGCACCGCGGCGCCCGAGCCGTGCGCCGCGCCGCGTGAAAGGACCAACACCGATGAGCGTGGGCACCACCTCGGATGCCGCCGGACCGGCCACCGCGTCGTCTGCGTACTCACCGTGGCCGCTGATCCCCGAACAGGATCCGTTCTACGCGCCGCCGCAGGACCTCGGCCGTCACGTCCCCGGCGCCGTGCTGCGCACCCGGCGGGTCGAACTCGCACTGTTCGGCATTGTCCCGCAGCGCATTTCGGCATGGCAACTGCTCTACCGGACGTGCGATCTGAACGGCGTGCCCGAGGTCGCGGTGACCACGGTGCTGCTGCCGTGGGGCGCCGATCCCACCGTGCCGCGCCCGCTGGTGTCGTTCCAATGCGCGATCGACGGCGTCTCCTCCCGCTGTTTCCCGTCCTATGCCCTGCGCCGCGGAGCGCGGGCTCTCGGCGCCATTCCGCAGCTCGAGTTGCCCGTCATCGGCGCCGCGCTGGCGCGCGGCTGGGCGGTGTCAGTGCCCGACCACGGGGGCATGTCGGGCCAGTTCGGCGTGGCGCGCGAACCGGGGTATCGGTCCCTCGACGGCATCCGGGCAGCGTTGAATTTCACCCCGCTCGGCCTCGGCGCGACCACGCCGGTCGGCCTGTGGGGCTATTCGGGCGGTGGGCTGGCCACCGCCTGGGCCGCGGAGCTGGCCGCCGAGTACGCGCCGGAGCTGGCGATCGTCGGCGCGGTGGCCGGTTCCCCGGTCGGCGACCTCGCGTCGGCATTCGTCCGGCTCAACGGCACCTTCCTGTCCGGTTTCGCCACCGTCTGCGTCGCGGCGCTGCGGCGGGCATACCCGGCGTTGGACCGGGTCCTGGTCGACGAGCTGCACCCCGACTTCCTCGGCCTGCTCGCCCAGGCCGAATCGCGCACCACCTTCGAGCTGATCCCGCGGTTCGCGGGCAAGAACATCGACAGGTACAGCCGCACGACCTTCGCCGAGCTGCTCGCCCGCCCCGAGATGCGCTACGTCCTCGACGACATCCGCCCCGGCGTGCAGGCGCCCACCATGCCGATGCTGGTGATTCAGGGCGTCAACGACGAGCTCATCGCCGTCGCCGACGTCGACGCGCACGTCGAGCGGTACGTAGCGGCCGGGGCCACGATCCGGTACCTGCGCGACCGGCTCAGCCTGCACCTGCCCCTGCTCTACATCGGCACCCCCTTCACCATGAACTGGCTGGCCGACCGCTTCGAACAGCGCGACACCGGGCCGACCGGCACCGACACCGTGTGGTCGCTCGCCTTCGGCAGGCGAGAAGTGGTGGGGCACTTGCGTTTCGCCCGGCTGTTCGGACGGATGCTTGCGGCGCTGCCCATCACGGCGCCCGCGCGGCCGACCGCTTCCGCGGCGCCCCGGCGAAGCGTGGCCTGACGGGACGCCCCTACGCCGAGCGCGCGAAGGGCTGCCGCGCAGCGCGATTCGTACAAACGCGCTGACTCGTCGCGTAACGGCGCAGCAGCGGTCGCAGGTGATCGAGAAGTTCCCGCGGACGATCGAGCAGGGAAAAGTGATCGCCCGGCAGGATACGCACCTCGCTGGAGGCGGTGGTGTGCTCACGCCACGCGGTCAGCTCGAGTTCGTCGACCAGCGGATCGGCGTCGCCGCCGAAGACGTGGATCGGACACGGCAGCCGAGGCCGGCCGTCGCCTCGATGGTCGAGGCAGACGCGCAGGTCGTCCCGGATCACCGGCAGCACGCCGGACAGCAGCGACGGGAACTCCTGGATCGGCGAGGGCAGCCCGCCGAGGTCGATCAGCAAACGGATCAGCGCCGCGTCGTCGAGCGCTTCGACGGGAGGCAGCGGTGTCGGCAGGTGCGGGGCTGTACAGCCCGAAACCATCAGCGCCGCAGGCACTGTCGCGCCACGCTCGCGCCTGCGACTCGCCAGCCGGTAGGCGAGCAGCGCGCCCATGCTGTGCCCGAAGAACACATGCGGCACGGTGAGGTATTCGTCCAGCTGGGCATCCAGGTCCGCGATCAACGGCTCGATTTCCCGAAACCGCTCTTCTCCGTTGCGACGCTCGCGCCCCGGCAGCAACACCGGCCACACCGACGTGTGCGGGCCCAGTACGCGCTGCCAGTCGCGGTACAGCCACGAACCGCCGCCCGCGTGGTGAAAGCAGAACAGCCGCAACGGCGCCGACTCCGATACAGCGCGGTCCGCGGACCGCTCGACATACCCGGTCACCGGTTCACCCGTCCGCCCGCAGAAGCACGAGCTCCTCTGACGCTCGGCTCCAGCATGCGCGAGGCGCGCCGGCACACGATTCGCTCACCACGTTCACTCATGCGGCCCACTCGGACCGGTCGGCGACCTGGTCGGTGATGTAGACGGCGAGGTCGAGGATCGTCGGGTGGTCGAACACGATCGTCGGATCCACGTCGAGGTCCCACTCGAACTCGATCTCGCCGCAGAGGTTCACCGCGGACACGGAATCGATGCCCAGCTCGGCGAGCGGGAGGGTGGGGTCGATATCGCGCGGGGAGCGGCCGAGGTAATCGGCGACCCGAGCGGTCATCCAGTCGACGACGAGGGCGCCGTGCTGGGCGAGCACGAGTGTTCTCATCTTGCGGTATCTCCTGAGTCCTTCGGTTGCTGGTTCGGGTCGGCCAGACGGTGGCGAGCGCGCAGGCGCCGGACGGACGGTTCGACCTCCTTCCTGGTGTCGCCATACGCGCGGACCTGACCGCGAACATGTGCGACGAAGTTGGAATGCATCCGGTGAACTCCTGGCGGGCGCGATTCGTTTATGGGGGGTGAGAGGGAGGTCCGGCTGTCCGGGTACCAGCCTCGATAGCTATCGTCGTCCCGCAATCTCTCCGCAAATAGGCACCAAAGGTGTGGAAAGAGCTCACCCCCGGGGTCGCGCCGGCTCCAAGGGTGTGCATCGCGCGCAATCCCATTGCCTGTCCGATATTGCGTTCATTGCGAAAACACCTGCGCCTACCGCTGATTCGAGCGGTAGGCTCAGGTGGTCGTGTGATTGGTCCGCGAGCTGAATCCGTGGCGATGCCGCACCGGTGAGAATCAGGCCGCTACAAGAGTAAAATGATAGTGGTCCAGAATTCGACGCACACCCCGGGACACGATCAGCGATCGAATCCACGCCGCCGAGTTTCCGACGCCTCAACCGAACGGGTTCGCCCGTTACTCGTTCTCGGTGACGAAGAAATTCGCGGCGATGGGCTCGAGTGCGTGTGAATGCGCGAATCGGAGTGGATCGAACCGGGGACGGTCGAGTTGCGGCAGGCCGAATTCACGCGACTGCCGATACACCGCGAGCACATACCGATGCGGTCCTGAACCCTTGGGCGGGGTCGGACCGGCGTAAGGCACGATTTCGGCGCCGGCGGCGATATCGAGTCCCGGAATATCTCCCACCGCCCAATGCAGCCAGCACAGTCCATGCGACGTCGCTCTCGATGGCGCGTCGACATCGAACATCAGGACCGTATACATATCGGAACCGTCTTCTCGCAGCGGCCATTCCAGATCGGGCGCGCTCGCCGTCTGCGCGACCGACAGCCGCGCACCCGGCGACACCCGCACGTCGCCGTACTTCACCGATGCTTCGTCGCCCGCGAAGGCGTCCATTCGATCCGGAACGAATCGCTCGCGCTGCAACGCGGTCAGGAAAGCGTCATTGGCGTTCACGTCGTGGATTATGACGCGGTCGCGCCTCTCGGTCCGGCAGGACGCGCCGCCCGTCATCCGCCGGACCTGCACAGATGGCGACCGGGGCCTGCCCCGTCCCGCAGGCGAGTCGCAATGCGGACGACGCCTGCCGAACTCAGAGCTCGGCGACGCAGACAACGAAGCGGCGCTGATTGTAAACGAATCCGTAATTGCCCGAGGCACATTGATTGACATCGGTGATGCCATGTTTGACCTCGAGAACGCGCACGCCCTTCGCCGCACCGCCCGCGCCACAATCGATGTGCTTCGGATTTCCGTGGCCGAGTTCCATGCAACCGCCGACCACCCAGTCGATGTCCATGCACAACGAGCCCTGTTGCTCTCCGCGCACACTTTCGCCATAGGCATGGTCGGCGTCGGCAGGACATTTGCCGTCGGCGGCCACTTTGTCGAAAACCTTGTAGCTGGAACCGCCTCCGCCACAGGCGGTTTTCTCGATCGCGTTCGCGCCGCCGTCGCCGACGAGCACGCAGTCACCGACGTTCATCTGAATCGCGGTCGGCGCCTTGCTCGCCTGGCTGAGCATGCCCTCGACGATGGGCTCCGAGGCGGCAGGATCGGGCTGAGCCGAGGTCATCGGCGTCGCCGATGTGGTTGTCGTCCGGCTGGTCTCGACGACGGTCGGGCTCGCGCTGCCCGTGGGCTCCGGGCCGTCCATGGAAAACGCGACCATGATGGTCAGGAACGTACACAGCGCGAACACCAGCATGAATGCGGCCAGGGCGAAACCGGCACGGACACGTTGGCGCGACATATCTCGCCCTCCACAGCTGTCACGCTTCGAATCTCGCCCTGACGAGATCTGAAGTCTGAAACTTTCACTCTGAAAACTCAGGGAATCCTTACATGCCCCCGAGTGCGGTGTCGAATCGACGCCCGCCGAACCCAATTCGGTCGCTCGACTAGGTCACGAATAGGCAACGATCCCCGGGTTCACCTGCCGATTATGTTTATGGGCAAACGTTTTCGGGCAGTGGTCCGCCCGTGCGCTATACAGTCACGCGCCATCCGGCCGCAGGAGCCGGAGACCTCGTCAGAAGGAAATCCAGCATGAAGTTCGGCACGCTTGCCACGACGACCCTCATGGTCGCCGCCGCGGTGGGAATCGCCGCGGGTACCGTGAACGCCAATCCGCCCGAGAAGCAGGAAATTTCGGCGTCCGGCGTCGATCAGGGAGTCGGCTACCGCGCCGTCCTGTCCGATTCCTCCCGCGTCGTCACGACCACCGTCGAGGGCGGCCGGTTCGAGCTCGCCGACAATGGCGCCAAGGTATTGCTGAAGTCCGATCGCGGCGCGGTCGTCACCGACGTGCCGCTGACATACGAGCTGTCGGGGCAACGCCTGTCGGTGGCGAACGAGATCAGTGCCGACGGTCGAAAGCTCACGCTCACGCCGACGGCGGACGCGAAAGCCATCGGCGAGCTGCAGCAGGTCGACTCCATGGCGCGCCTCACGTCGGAGCTCAACAAGAACGTGGTCGGTGTGGTTGCCGGCGGGTTGTTGGGCGGTCTGATCGGAGCCGTGCTCGGCCTCGGCTTCTTCAGCATCATCACCGGCCCCATCGGCGCGGCCGTCGGAGCGATCGCGGGCGGGGCCATCATGGGCGGCCAACCGTTCATGGACGCGATGAACGCGGCCATCAGCGGCCAGCCCTGATCGTTACCCGGAGATCGTCGGCGGTCGGACGCTCCGCGCGCGTCTGGCCGTCGACCTCACCCACCGGCCGCCGCCCTTCGGCTCGGCCACTGATCGAACGCAACCGTTTCCGCGTGGTGTGATGCGGCGATCCCCGCCGAACGTCACACAAGATCCACGAAGCCGAAAATGACTCGAGGCCGGAGAGATTTGGAAATCTCTCCGGCCTCGAGCCGTTTGTAGCGGGGACAGGATTTGAACCTGCGACCTCTGGGTTATGAGCCCAGCGAGCTACCGAGCTGCTCCACCCCGCGTCGGTGAACACCAGATTACACACGTCTACACGGAGAAGGCAAATCACTTACCCGGAGGACTATTCGGCCAGGTCAGCGGCTTGCACTGGCCCGAGACACACGACGCGGGCGGACAATCTCCGCGGCACAGCGTTGTCGCCGCCGGTCGCGAGTGCGAGCACCGGTGCCGGGGACGAACCGGAGGCGCGAGACCCAAGCGGGGACGCGCCCACTTCGAGCGGGAAGACGGGGGTCATTTTCGATGACCAACCGTCCAGTTCTGCGTTCAAACGTGACGGCCATCACTATTTCGGAGTGATCTCGCCCACATAACGGTGCTATAACGGACCGTCCAGACTGCATACTCGAGGTGTTGACGACCAGTGTAAATGCCGATTTTCAGTTATTCGTTTCATGCAATTGCCGAAGTTATCAAGATGTGATCTGACCGAGATTCTTCGTTACGGTCGGTCCACGGCCCGGATCAACCGTGATGGGCACGAACTCGAACCGCCGAACACCGGCGACCCTGTCCCGCGGTTCGAGATCCCCGACCTCCTGGGGACAGGGACGCGATGCCTTCGTCGAGTCGGTGGGCGCAGGGAGGGAAACCACCATGTCTGAGAACCGGAAGTTCAGCACCCGCGCCCTCGGCCTCGCCGCCGTCACCGGTGCCCTTGTTGCCGTCCCGTTCGCACTCTCCACCGCCACCGCCGAGGCCGCGCCGACGCACAACTGGGACGGTGTGGCCCAGTGCGAGAGCGGTGGCAACTGGGGGATCAACACCGGTAACGGCTACTACGGCGGTCTGCAGTTCTCGCAGAGCACCTGGGCCGCCAACGGCGGTGCCGGCTACGCCCACAACGCCAGCAAGGACGAGCAGATCCGGGTCGCCGAGAACGTGCTCGCCACCCAGGGCGTCGGCGCCTGGCCGACGTGCGGACAGTACCTGCAGTCGGGCCAGTCGGCTCCGGAGCCGCAGCCCGAGCCCGTCGCCCCCGCGCTTCCCTCCCCCGCGCCCGAGCAGAGCCAGGACGTCGTCGAGCAGGTCAACGAGCTGGCCAAGCAGTACGGCCTGGAGGGCCAGTTCCAGCAGCTGCTGCAGCAGCTGCCGCGCTGATCGACTCGCTGGGCAACTGACGCCGAAACCCCGTCACCGCACAGCACACAGAAGCGGGGGGGGGGGGGGGGGGGGGGGGGGGGGGGGGGGGGGGGGGGGGGGG